>NZ_JBVHWW010000004.1:0-280891 GCF_055563995.1 Streptomyces sp. NPDC029164
CCCCCCCCCCCCCCCCCCCCCCCCCCCCCCCCCCCCCCCCCCCCCCCCCCCCCCCCCCCCCCCCCCCCCCCCCCCCCCCCCCCCCCCACCACCCCTTCCCCTTCCGGCGCCGACTGGAGACCGCCCATGCGCACCCGCAGCCGTACGCGTAGCCGCACCCGCACCCCGCTCCACGGCCTGCTCCACGGGCTGCTGCTCAGCCTGCTGCTCCTGGGTGCGGGTCTGCTCCCGGCCGGCGCGGCGAGGGCCGCGGACAACGGCACCTGGGGGGTCTTCCCCACCCCCGCGGCCGGTGCGGCGATGACCGACCGCGCTTACTTCTTCCACCAGGGCACGGCCGGGACCGCCCTCGGCGACAGCGTGACGATCCTCAACTCCTCCGACAAGGACCTGACGTTCCAGATCTTCGCCACCGACGCGATGAACACCCCGGAGGGCGGGGCCTTCGCGCTGCTCCCGGTGGAGACCAAGCCGAAGGACGTCGGGGCGTGGATCGCGCTGCCGCCGGAGACCGCGGGCACCGTCACCGTGCCGGCCAAGGGCCGCAAGGACATCCCGTTCACCGTGAGGGTCCCGGCGGACGCGACGCCCGGTGACCACGTCGGCGGGATCGTCGCCCTGAACACCGCGGTGGAGGGCGTGCAGCAGGACGGCAAGGTCCGGGTCGGGGTGAAGCGCTCGGTGGGCGCCCGGCTGTACTTCCGGGTGCCGGGGCCGCTGACTCCGGGGCTGAGCGTGGAGGACGTGCGGATCAGCCGGTCGGCGCCGCTGCTGCCCTGGGTGCGCAGCGCCCGCGCCACGGTCTCGTACGCACTGGTCAACCGCGGCAACGTGGTCGTCGAGCCCAAGGTGACGGTCTCCGCCGAGGGCCTGTTCGGGCGCCGGGTGCTGGACCGGCCGGCCCGCGAGCTGAGGCTGACCCTGCTGCCGGGGCAGCGCGTCGAGCTGACCGAACCCTGGCCGGACGCCCCCCAGTCCGACTGGGTGACCGTCAGGATCACGGCGGGCGCGACCGCCCACCCCGATCTCGTCTCACGGTCCGAGACCGGCTTCATCGCCGTCCCCTGGCCGGCCGTGGGCCTGTTCCTGGTGGTGGCGGGCGCCGGGGTCACCCTGTGGGTGCTGCGCCGCCGGCGCCGCGCGGAACACGAACAGCTGGAACCCGCCCCGGACTTGGCTCAGACGCGCTGACCGGCGAAGGTGTCCCAGGGTGACGGTATTCGGCCATCACCCTGGGGCGGGGAGGCACCTTCGATGGAACGACAGCGCGGCGACGCGGCCAAGGGCACGGGTCTGCTGACCCGCATCGAGCGCGCGCTGGGCACGGGCACCGCCGTCTACCTGCCGGGCGACGGCTGGATCCGGCTCACCCTCCCGCTCGACGACGGCGGCCCGGCCCCCGTCACGGTGGACGTGATCGCGGACACCGGACGGGCGCCGCGGGGGATCGCGTACCTGCTGCCCGGCGGCGGGCTGAACTTCGCGGCGGAGTTCTTCACCCCGGGCGGCCCGGACGACCACAACCTCGCGCACGAGCTGCGCGGCCGCGGCCTGCTCGTGGTCGGGGTCACCCCGCGCGAGGACGCGGCGGTCGCCGCCGACATCACCGCCGACTGGGGGCTCGCGGCGCACCGTCGGGACCTGGCCCGGGTGGTGGGCGCGCTGGACTCCGTACTCGGGCTGCCCTACCAGTACGCCGGGCATTCCGCCGGGGCCGCCCTCGCCCTGGACGCGGCCTCGCACGACGCCTCGCCGCGGCTGCGCCGGGTGCTGGTCCTGGACACCACCGGCCCGTACACCGGTGACCTGGCGGTGCGCGCGGCCGACACCCGGGACGCGTACGCCACCCAGCTCGCGCAGGGCGGCCACGTCGTCGATCCGGGGCTCACGGCCGTGATCGCCAGGGCGGTGGCCGATCCGGACGGCGTCTCCCCGGCGCCCTGGCCGCCGGACCCGACCCGGCGCTTCACCCACGCCGGACTCGCCCACTTCGCGCTGATCCGCACGGCCGCCCTCCCGGGACCGGCGAACTGGATCTACGCCCAGGGTCACAGCGCCGGGACCTACACCTTCGGCGCCACCCCGGCCGAGGACCGGTTCGCCCTCACCCACACCCCGCTGGACACCTGGCACGCGGCCACCGCCGCCCTCGGGAGCGGCCTCCTGCCGACCGCCCTGATGCGGGACCTCGCCGCGGTCTGGGCGGGCGACGACGCCACGTACCGGATCGCCTGGGACCGGATCCGCGCCGAGGTGGCCTGGGTCAACGCCGAGCTGGGCCGCGGTGACCACCCGCGCGGCGCGGAGCTGATCCGCGCGGCCGGCAACGACCGCGTCGCCTTCACGGTGGTCCCGGGCTACGGCCACGGCGACGCCGTCTGGGGCACGGGGGCGGCGAAGGACGTCTGGTCGCTGCTCTGAAAACGCGGCTCGCCCCCCGCGGTGAGGTGTGCGGGGGGCGAGCCGGGCCTACGGCGCTTGCGCGCGGTCAGCGGTCGGCGTCGGCGTCGGCGTCGGCGTCGGCGTCGGCGAGCAGCGATCGGCGGTCAGTGGTTGCGGGGGAAGCCCAGGTCCACGCCGGCCGGTGCGTCCGAGGGGTCCGGCCAGCGGGTCGTGACGACCTTGCCGCGGGTGTAGAAGTGGATGCCGTCGTTCCCGTAGATGTGGTGGTCGCCGAAGAGCGAGTCCTTCCAGCCACCGAAGGAGTGGTAGCCCACCGGCACCGGGATCGGGACGTTGACGCCGACCATGCCGGCCTGGATCTCCAGCTGGAAGCGGCGGGCGGCGCCGCCGTCGCGGGTGAAGATCGCGGTGCCGTTGCCGAACGGCGAGGCGTTGATGAGCGCCACGCCCTCCTCGTAGGTCTCCGTGCGCAGCACGCACAGCACCGGCCCGAAGATCTCGTCGCGGTAGGCGTCGGAGTCGGTCTTCACGTTGTCGAGCAGGGAGAGGCCGATCCAGTGGCCGTTCTCGTTGCCCTCGACCGTGTAGCCGGTGCCGTCCAGGACCACGTCGGCGCCCTGGGCGGCCGCGCCCTTGACGTACGAGGCGACCTTGTCGCGGTGGGCGGCCGTGATCAGCGGGCCCATCTCGGAGGTCGGGTCGTTGCCGGGGCCGATCTTGATCTTCTCGGCGCGCTCTCGGATCTTGTCGACGAGGGTGTCGGCGATGGAGCCGACGGCCACGACCGCGGAGATCGCCATGCAGCGCTCGCCGGCCGAGCCGTAGGCGGCGGAGACCGCCGCGTCGGCGGCCGCGTCCAGGTCGGCGTCCGGGAGCACCAGCATGTGGTTCTTGGCACCGCCCAGCGCCTGCACGCGCTTGCCGTTGGCGGAGGCGGTGGTGTGGATGTGGCGGGCGATCGGCGTCGAGCCGACGAAGGAGACCGCCGCGATGTCGGGGTGGGCCAGCAGCGCGTCGACGGCCACCTTGTCACCGTGGACCACATTCAGCACGCCCGCCGGCAGACCGGCCTCGCTCGCCAGCTCGGCCAGCTTGTTGGAGGCCGACGGGTCCTTCTCGCTCGGCTTGAGGATGAAGGTGTTTCCGCAGGCCACGGCCAGCGGGAACATCCACATCGGCACCATCGCCGGGAAGTTGAAGGGGGTGATGCCGGCGACGACGCCGAGCGGCTGGCGGATGGCGGAGACGTCGACCCGGTTGGAGACCGAGGTGGACAGCTCGCCCTTGAGCTGGGTGGTGATCCCGCAGGCCAGCTCGACGATCTCCAGGCCGCGCGCGACCTCGCCGAGCGCGTCGGAGTGGACCTTGCCGTGTTCGGCGGTGATCAGCTCGGCGATGGCGTCGCGGTTGGCGTCCAGCAGGGCGCGGTAGGCGAACAGCACCTTGGTGCGGGCGGCCAGCGAGGACTGGCCCCAGCTGAGGTAGGCCTCCTTGGCGACCTGTACCGCCGCGTCGACCTCATCGGCCGAGGCGAGCGCGACCTGCGTGGTGACCTCGCCGGTGGCCGGGTCGGTGACCGGGCCGTAGTTGCCCGACGCGCCCTCGACGGTCTTGCCACCGATCCAGTGGTTGACGGTCTTCATTGCCTTGCTCCTTCACAGATGGCGACGTCGCTGCGCGGCTTGCCGGTCGTACTCTTCACGGGCCTGGGCCGCCGCCTTGCGGGTCGCGGTCTCGGCCACAGGAACATCCCACCACGCCTGTGCCGGGGGTGGGCCCGACACAGTGTCGGGCGTTCGGGTCTGTGTGTAGACACATGTGGGACGCGTCGCCGAGCGGGCCTCGGCGAGGGCTTCGCGCAGGTCACGTACCGTGCGGGCGCGGATCACGGCCATTCCGAGGGAGGCCGCGTTGGCCGCCAGGTCCACCGGAAGGGGGTCCCCCGTGTACGAGGCGTCGGGCGCCCGGAAGCGGTATCCGGTGCCGAAGCCCTCACCGCCGACCGCCCCCGACAGGCCGCCGATGGAGGCGTAGCCGTGGTTGTCGAGGATCACCACCTTGATCGGGACGCCCTCCTGGACGGCCGTGACGATCTCGGTCGGGTTCATCAGGTAGGTCCCGTCGCCGACCAGCGCCCACACCGGCCGGCCGGGCGCGGCCAGCGCCACCCCGATCGCGGCCGGGATCTCGTAGCCCATGCAGGAGTATCCGTACTCCACGTGGTACTGGTCCGCGGACCGGGCCCGCCACAGCTTGTGCAGGTCGCCGGGGAGCGATCCGGCCGCGTTGACCAGGATGTCGGTGCCGTCGACGAGCCCGTCGAGCAGTCCGAGCACCTGCGCCTGGGTGGGCGGGAGGTCCTCGTCGGCCGCGGACACGGCGTACGCCTGGTCGACGCGGGACTCCCACGCGCCCCTGCGCCCCGCGTACGCGCTCTCGTACGCGGGATCCACCCGGTACCCGGCGACCGCCTCCCGGAGCTCGTCGAGCCCCTCGCGGGCATCGGCGACCAGCGGGCGGGCGGCGAGTTTGTGGGCGTCGTACGGGTCCAGGTTGAGGCCGATGAACCGGACGGCCGGATTCTGGAAGAGGGTCGCGGAGGCGGTGGTGAAATCGGTCAGCCGGGTCCCGGCGGCGATCACCAGATCGGCCTCCCGGGCCAGCTCGTCGGCGGTGGCGGTGCCGGTGTGGCCGATCCCGCCCACCTCGGCCGGGTGGTCGTACGGGAGCACGCCCTTGCCCGCCTGCGTGACGGCCACCGGGATCCCGGTGGCGTCGGCGAAGGCGGCGAGGGCCGCCTGGGCCCCGCTGTGCCGGATCCCGCCGCCGGCGACGATCAGGGGGCGTGCGGAGCCCCGTACGGCCCCGGCGGCCGCGGCGAGCTCGGCGCGGTCGGGCCGCGGGCGCCGTACGCCCCACACGCGCTCGGCGAAGAACTCCTCGGGCCAGTCGTACGCCTCCGCCTGCACGTCCTGCGGCAGCGCCAGGGTGACGGCGCCGGTCTGGACGGGATCGGTCAGCACCCGCACGGCCTGGAGGGCGGCCGGGATGAGGGCCTCGGGGCGGGTGATCCGGTCGAAGTGGCGGGAGACGGGCCGCAGGGTGTCGTTGACCGACAGGTCCCCCGCGTACGGGACCTCCAGCTGCTGGAGCACGGGATCGGCGGGCCGGGTCGCGAAGACGTCCCCGGGCAGCAGGAGCACCGGGATCCGGTTGATCGTGGCGAGGGCGGCGCCGGTGACGAGGTTGGTGGCGCCGGGCCCGATGGAGGTGGTGACGGCGTGCGCGGAGAGCCGGCCGCGCTGGCGGGCGTACCCGACGGCGGCGTGCACCATGGCCTGCTCGTTGCGCCCCTGGAGGAAGGGCATGGCGTCCGGCCCGGCCTCCAGCAGCGCCTGCCCAATCCCGGCGACGTTCCCGTGCCCGAAGATGCCCCAGGTGGCGGCGATCAGGCGCTGCCTGTGGCCGTCGCGCTCGGTGTACTGACGGGCCAGGAACCGTACGAGCGCCTGGGCGACGGTGAGCCTCACCGGGTGGCCTCCTCGGAGGGGAAGGGGAGCCGGGGGTCGATGTCCTGACCGTCCCAGCTGCCGCGGATCCAGCCGTGGTCGGGGTGGTCCCGGATCAGCCACTCCCGGGTCTCGCCCGGCCCGGCCATCACGTTCAGGTAGTACATGTCGTGCCCGGGGGCGGCGATGGACGGCCCGTGCCAGCCGTCGGGGATGAGCACGGCGTCCCCGGTCCGCACCTCGGCGAGGACGTCGGTCTTCCCGGCGGGGGAAGGCGACACCCGCTGGTAGCCGAGCCCGGGGGTGTCCCCGTGCGGGGCGATCTCGAAGTAGTAGATCTCCTCCAGGCGGGACTCCTCGCCGGGGTGGTGCTCGTCGTGCTTGTGGGGCGGGTACGAGGACCAGTTCCCGCCGGGGGTGAGCACCTCGACGGCGATCAGCCGGTCGGCGGGGAACGCCTCGGCCGCCGCGAAGTTGTTGACCTGGCGGGAGCACTGCCCCGCGCCGCGCAACTCCACGGGCACCCCGCCGGCGGGGCCGTACCGTGCGGGCAGCCGCCGCCGGCACCGGGCCCCCGCGAGCGCGAAGCGCCCGCCGGCGACCGAGCGGATCTCCGCGTGCGCGTCCCGGGGCAGGTAAGCGAAGTCGGTGGGGCCGCGGAACACCCCCGTGCGGCCGCGCAGTTCGAACACCTGCAGCTCCGCCGGGGGGGCGCTGCCCCCGGACCCCCGCTCCTCAAACACCGGCGAGGCCGGATGATGCAGCCCCTGCGGCGTTTGGGGAGCGGGGTCCGGGGCGGAGCCCCGGTCTTGAAGCCCGGCCGGCGATTGGGGTGCGGGTCCCGGCAGGACGCGGCAGCTGACCTCGCACCCGCCCGACAACGGGAGCACGATCCACTCCGACTCCCCGCACTCGTGCGCGTACACCTCCCCCGGCGCCAGTTCGAGCACGGCCAGCCTCGTCCAGGACATCCCCCACTCAGACACCACCGGCACGCCCCAGCACCTCCTCCACCTCGTGAGCGAACGGCATCGCGGTCGAGCACGCCAGCCGCGAGGCGACGATCGCCCCCGCCGCGTTCGCGTACCGCACGACGCGGCCCAGCTCCCACCCCGCCAACAACCCGTGGCACAGCGCGCCCCCGAACGCGTCCCCCGCCCCGAGCCCGTTGACCACCCGGACGGGAACCGGCGGCACCTCCGCCACCGTCCCGTCGCGGTGGACGGCCAGCACGCCCTCCGGGCCCCGTTTGACCACCGCCAGTTCGACCCCGGCGGCGAGCAGCGCCCGCGCCGCCGCGTACGGCTCGGACTCGCCCGTGGCGATCTCGCACTCCTCGGCGTTGCCGACGGCCACCGTCGCCGACGCCAGCGCCCGCTCGTAGTACGGCCCGGGTTTCTCCCGCCACAGCATCGGCCGCCAGTCCAGGTCGAACACCGTCGTCCCGGCCCCGGCCCCGGCCACGGCCCCGCCCCCCGCCCCCGCCTCGGCCCTGGCCTCCAGCGCCGCCAGCGTCGCCGCCCGCGAGGGCTCCTCGCTCAGGCCGGTGCCCGTCATCCAGAACACCCGGGCCGCGCGTACCGCCGCCAGGTCCACCTCGTCCGGGGCGATCTCCAGGTCCGGGGCCTTCGGCAGCCGGTAGAAGTACAGCGGGAAGTGGTCCGGCGGGAAGATCTCGCAGAAGGTGATCGGCGTGGGCAGGCCCGCCACCTCGGTCGCCCACCGGTCGTCCACCCCGAACCCCCGCAGCTCGGAACGCAGATACGTGCCGAAGGGGTCCGCGCCGGTCCGGGTGATCACCGCCACCCGCCGTCCCAGCCGCGCGGCCGCGACGGCCACGTTGGCCGGGGAGCCGCCCAGGAACTTCCCGAAGGTCTCCGCCTCGGCCAGTGGTACGCCGGTCGTCAACGGGTAGAGATCCACCCCGATGCGGCCCATGGTGATCAGGTCGAACGCGAACGGATCGCCGGTGCCGGTCACAGTCAGTCCTCCCACTCGTCCCACTCGTCTCCCTCGTCTCCCGCCTAAGGTGGCCGCTATGACGTCCTCCCCGCCCGCGTTGACCCGTATCCGCATCGGTTCGGCTCCGGACTCCTGGGGTGTCTGGTTTCCCGACGACCCCCGGCAGACCCCTTGGGCGCGTTTCCTCGACGAGGTCGCCGACGCGGGGTACGAGTGGATCGAGCTCGGCCCCTACGGCTATCTGCCCACGGATCCCGCCCGACTCGCCGGGGAAACGGCCAAGCGCGGACTGCGGGTCTCGGCCGGAACCGTCTTCACCGGACTCCATCACGGGCCCGCCGTGTGGGAGGACACCTGGGAGCACGTGTCGCGGATCGCGGCGCTGACCCAGGCCATGGGCGCGGCCCACCTCGTCGTCATCCCCTCCTTCTGGCGGGACGACAAGACCGGGGAGGTACGGGAGGACCGCGTCCTGACCCCGGCCCAATGGCGTGAACTGACCTCCCAGACCGAACGGCTGGGCCGGGAGGTCCAGGACCGGTACGGGCTGCGGATCGTCGTCCACCCGCACGCCGACACCCACATCGACACTCCGGAGAACGTGGCCCGCTTCCTGGACGCGACCGATCCCGGGCTCGTCTCGCTCTGCCTGGACACCGGGCACTATGCGTACTGCGGCGGCGACAGCGTCCGGGCGATCGAGACGTTCGCCGAGCGGATCGGCTACCTCCACCTGAAGCAGGTGGACCCGCGGATCCTCGCCGAAGTCCTCGCGGAGGAGCTGCCCTTCGGGCCGGCGGTGGGCCGCGGGGTGATGTGCGAGCCGCCGTCGGGGGTGCCCGCGCTGGAACCGGTACTGGCGGCGGCCCAGCGGCTGGGCGTGGACCTGTTCGCCATCGTGGAGCAGGACATGTACCCGTGTCCGCCCGACCAGCCGCTGCCGATCGCCCGGCGCACCCGCGCCTACCTGCGCTCCTGCGGCGCCCGCTGACTCCCGGAGGGAACACGACATGACGAACACGCTCGGCATCGCCGTCATCGGCACCGGGAAGATGGGCGCCGACCACGTGCGCCGGATCGGGCGGACCGTGGGCGGGGCCCGGGTGGTGGCCGTGGCCGACCCGGACGGTGACCGGGTCAAGGAGGTCACGGGCGGACTGGACGGGGTGAGCGCGCACACCGATCCGGCGGCCGCGATAGCGGCGCCGGGGGTGGGGGCCGTACTGGTCGCCTCCCCGGGGCCCGCCCATGAGGAAGCGATCCTGCACGCCCTGGAGCGGGAGCTGCCGGTGCTGTGCGAGAAGCCGCTGACCCCGGATCCGGCGGGGGCACTGCGCGTCATGGAGGCCGAACGGCGGCTGGGCCGGCGCCTGGTGCAGGTGGGCTTCATGCGGCGGTTCGACGCGGAGTACGAGCGGCTGAAGGAGCTGCTGGACGCGGGCGGGATCGGGCGCCCCCTCTTCCTGCACTGCCGGCACCGCAACGCCTCCTCGCCGTCCTTCTTCACCAGCGACATGCTCATCAGCGATTCGGTGGTGCACGAGGTGGACGCGGCGCGCTGGCTGCTGGGGCAGGAGGTCACCGCGGTGACCGTGCTCTCCCCCCGGCCCACGGCTGCCGCTCCCGAGGGGCTGCAGGATCCCCGGATGGTGCTGCTGGAGACCTCCGGCGGGGCCGTCGTCGACGTGGAGATCTTCGTCAACTGCGGTTTCGGCTACCAGGTGCAGTGCGAGGCGGTCGGCGAGGCGGGCAGCGCCCGGATCGGCGACGGCCACGCGATGGTCGTCCAGTCCGCGGGCCGGTGGGGCGGCGAGATCGTCCAGGACTTCACGGTGCGCTTCGCCGACGCCTACGACCGGCAGCTGCGGCGCTGGGTGTCGGCAGCGGCGCGCGGCCGGGTGGCGGGGCCGGACACCTGGGACGGCTATGCGGCGGCCGCCGTCTCCGAGGCGGGCCTCGCGGCCGCGCGCAGCGGCGTACGCACCCTCGTGGAGCTGGCGGAACGGCCGGCCCTGTACCGCTGATCCCTCCCTGCCCCGCAACCGACCCCTGTGCCGCATCCGTCACAGGGGTCACCCTTGTGTCACGCATGTCCGCATGACGCGGGTTTTCCGTCACAGGAGGTCGACAGCCCCTCCCCTGCCATCACTCCGCGTCGTTCCCCGGGCAGAACCCGAGTGATCGTCACTGTCCACGCGCCGGCTCCCCCGACGGCCTCCCGGCCGACCCTGCCGTGTGGACAAGGAGGTGTCCCGCATGAGCGACCGACAGCTGTGGTCGTACAAACAGATCGCCGCTCACATCCGGGTCCAGCCGGACACCGTGCGCTCCTACCGCAAGCACGGGCTGCTCCCCCCGCCCGACCACGTGGAGAGCGGCAAGCCGTACTGGTACGCCGAAACCGTCTGGGCCTGGGTGGCCCGCCGCCCCGGCAACCGGGGGCGCCGCGAGGACTGACACCTCCCCGGTGCGGGCGGGGTCACCCCGGGCCCCGCCCCGCAACCCCGGCCCCCCGGCCCCCCGGCCCCGCCGGCCTCCGGCTAGGCGGTCCCGGCGGAGACCTTCTCCGGCTCGGGATCCGGCTCCGGCTCCGCCTTCGGCTCGGCCGTCGCCGTCGCCGTCGCCGTCGCCGTCGCCGGCAGGGACTCCCCCTCGCTCAGCCCGAACCTCTCGTGCAGCCTGCGCAGCGGGCCCGGCGCCCACCAGGTGGCCTTCCCGGTCAGCTTCATGACCGCCGGGACGAGGAGGCTGCGTACGACCATGGCGTCCATCAACACCGCCAGCGCGATCCCAAGCCCCAGCATCTTCGTGTTGGTCACCCGCGAGGTGCCGATGGCCACCATCACCACGGCCAGGATCACGGCCGCCGCGGTGATCAGCCCGCCCGTGCGGGCCAGCCCGGTGCGCACGGCCCCCTCGTGGTCCCCGGTCCGGTCGTACTCCTCCTTGATCCTGGATATGAGGAACACCCCGTAGTCCATGGAGAGTCCGAAGGCGATGCAGAACATCAGGACCGGCAGGTTGGTCTCGATGTCGCCGGTGGAGGTGAAGGAGAGCAATCCGGAGAGGTTTCCCTCCTGGAAGACCCACACCACCGCCCCGAACATCGCGGTCAGGCTCAGGGCGTTGAGCAGGACCGCCTGGATCGGTATGAGCACGCTCCCGGTGAGCAGGAACACCAGCAGCAGCGTGGCGAGCACCACCACGGCCAGCGACAGGGGCAGCTTCCCCGCTATCGCCTTCTGCGCGTCGACGAGCCGTGCCGCCTCTCCGGTCACGGAGGTCCGGAAGTCCGCGTCCACCTCGCGCACCTCACCGACGAGGTCCTGGGCCTGCTGCCCGATCGCCTCGCCCTCGGTGGTGAGCGAGAAGTAGGCGTACCGCGCGGTGTTCGCGGAGCTCACCGGCCCGTCGACCCGGACCACCCCGGGCAGGACGGCCAGGCGTTCCCGGTAGGCGGCGAGCTCGGCGGGCCCGGCGGCGTCCTCGGCGAGGACGGTGAGCGTTCCGCCGGGGCTGCCCGGGAAGGAGTCCCGGATCTGCTGCTGGACCACATGCGACTCCGCGGTCTTCGGCAGCTGCCGGTCGTCCACCGTGCCGAACTTCACGCCGAGGAAGGGAAGTCCGAGCAGCAGCAGTCCGGCCGTCGTGGCCACCGCGAAGACGGGAGCCCGGCGCATCACCACAAGGGCCACGCGCGCCCAGCCCCGCCCCGGTTCGGCCGGGACCCCGGCCGGCCGCCCGCGTCGCCACAGCCTGCGCAGGTCGAAGGAGTTGACCCGCTCGCCGAGCAGCACCAGGGCCGCCGGAAGCAGGATCAGCGCGGCCCCCGCGGCGAGCAGGACCACCGCCACGCCGGCGTAGGCGAAGGAGCGCAGGAAGTACATCGGGAAGAAGAGCATCGCCGAGAGCGAGACCGCGACGGTCAGCGCCGAGAACAGCACCGTGCGCCCGGCGGTGCGCAGGGTGGCCCCGACGGCCGCCACCGGGTCCCGTCCGGCGGCGAGCTCCTCGCGGAACCGGCGGACGATGAACAGGGCGTAGTCGATGGCGAGCCCGAGTCCGAGCGCGGTGGTCAGGTTCTGGGCGAAGACGGAGACGTCGGTGAACTCGGTGAGGCCGCGCAGCACGGCGTTGGTGCCGAGGATGGCGACGATGCCGACGCCGAGGGGCAGCAGGGCGGCGACGGCGCTGCCGAAGACGAGGATGAGCAGGACGAGGGTGACCGGCAGCGCGATCATCTCGGCGCGCAGCAGATCCTCCTGGATGGTGGTGGTCACCTCTCGCTGGACCGCGACCGGCCCGCCGAAGGAGACCCGCACCGGGCCGCGCTCACCCCGGTAGTGCGGGTCGATCCGGTCCAGCACCGCGGTGGCGGTCTTCTCGTCGCCGAGGACCCGGGCCGCGATGAGGGCCTGCCGGCCGTCCTCGGAGCGCAGGGCCGGCAGGTGCGTGCGCCAGTACGAGCCGACGCCGACGACTCCCTGCTCGGCGGCGAGCCGCGCCGTCAGCCGCTCCGCCTCGGCCGCGACGGCGGGATCGTCCACCCCGGCGGTTCCCGGGCCGGCGTCGACGAGCAGCAGCAGATTGGGCTGGGAGGCCGGGAACTCGCGCTCCAGGGCCTTGGCGGCGTAGGTGGACTGGGCGCCCGGGTCCTCCCAGCCGCCACTGCCCATCCGTTCGGCGGCGCCACCGCCCGCGAACACGGCCAGGGCCGTGACCACCAGGGCGAGCAGCAGCGAGAGCCGCGGCCGGGCCGTGACGAACCGGGTCCACCTGCCGCTCTCCCCGGACGACGGCGGATTCTTGACTTCGGACATCACTCGGTGTCCCCTTCACCGTGATTGCCAGGCCAAATAGACTGGCAAAGGCGAGCAGTCGCTCGCGTTTCATCAGAATGCGAGTGACCACTCGCGTTTGTCAATCGCCCACGGGAAGCAAGGGATGGGAATGCCGGGGACACCTAAGGGCAAAACGACCGAAACCGGTGAAGCCGCCGCACCGCGTCGCCGCCAGGCTCGGGGCGAGCGTCGGGTCTCCCAGCTCCTGGCGGCCGCCGCCGGGGTGTTCTGCCGTACCGGCTACGCCGCGGCCAGCACCAACGCCATCGCCCGCGAGGCCGGTGTCTCGCCGGGCACGCTCTACCAGTTCTTCCCGAACAAGGAGGCCATCGCCGTCGAGCTCGGCGGGCAGCTGCTCCAGCAGGCCCACGAGATGCACGGGCAGGCCTTCCTGCCCGAGAACCTCCGGCGGCCGCTGCCGGAGCTGCTGGACGCCGTCCTGGACCCGGTCATCGCCTTCAACTGCGAGAACCCGGCCTTCTGGGCGCTCATGCACGGCTCCGGCATCCCGGGCGCCATCGACCAGGAGCACTGGAAGCTGCACTCCAGCCTGCTCTCCCGGATCGAGGGCGTGCTGCACACCTTCTGCCCGGAGTCCGCACCCGCCGAGCTCGCCCACACCTCGAACATGATCCTGGGCATCTTCAAGGCCTCGCTGGACCTGATCCTGACCCACGAGGGTGCCGAGCGCGAGGCGTACATCGCGGAGCTGAAGACCGTTCTGCTGCGCTACCTCGACCCGATGATCAGCACGCCCCACTCGGGCTGACCCACTCCGACCGACCTCGACCGACTTGCTGGGCGTCGAGGCTCGCTTTCATACCCCCCAGGGGTATAGTCTCGGAGAGTCGGGAGAACGGTGGACTCATCGGCCACCCCTCCCGGTGACCGGACACGCCCCTGAAGAGGAGAACGACATGACCGCCGAGACGGACACCCAGACCACCACCGTCTACCGGGTGACCGGCATGACCTGCGGCCACTGCGAGGGCGCGGTGACCAACGAGATCTCCGCCCTCGAAGGCGTCAGCACGGTCAAGGCCGTCGCCGCGACCGGCGAGGTCACCGTGGTCTCCGCCGCCCCGCTCGCCGACGAGGACGTCCGCGCCGCCGTGGACGAGGCCGGCTACGAGTTCGCCGGACGGGTCTGAGCGACCCTCCCTTCGGCAGCACCCGCGGCAACCCGCACCACCCCAGCACCCGCGGTACCCCGCCGGGCCGTGCCGGCCAGCTCATACTGGTCCCGTACGGCCCGGCCATCCCCCTGGAGCCGGAACATGAGCAGCACAGTGCACGACGGACCGATAACGGCGGTCGAACTCTCGATCGGCGGGATGACCTGCGCCTCCTGCGCGGCCCGCATCGAGAAGAAGCTCAACCGGATGGACGGCGTCGAGGCCACGGTGAACTACGCCACCGAGAAGGCCCACGTCTCCTACGCCGGTGACGTGCGGGTCGCGGACCTGATCGCGACCGTCGTCAAGACCGGCTACACCGCCGAGGAGCCCCCGCCGCCCGCCCCGGCCCCCGCGGAGGACGCGGCAGGAGCGCAGGCGCAGGCGCAGGCACAGGCGCAGACACAGACACAGGCCGAGGCCCCCGACGGGGCGCTGTCCGCCCTGCGCCAACGGCTGCTGGTCTCCGCCGCGCTCGCCCTGCCCGTCGTCCTGCTGTCGATGGTTCCGGCCCTGCAGTTCGACAACTGGCAGTGGCTCTCGCTGACCCTCGCCGCCCCCGTCGTCGTCTGGGGCGGCCTTCCCTTCCACAAGGCCGCCTGGACCAACGCCCGGCACGGCGCCGCCACCATGGACACCCTGGTCTCGGTCGGCACGCTGGCCGCCTTCACCTGGTCGCTGTGGGCCCTGTTCTTCGGCCACGCCGGGATGCCGGGCATGCGGCACGGCTTCGACCTCACCATCTCCCGTACGGACGGCTCCTCCGCCCTCTACCTGGAAGTCGCCGCCGGCGTCGTCAGCTTCATCCTGCTCGGGCGTTACCTGGAGGCCCGCTCCAAGCGGAAGGCGGGCGCGGCCCTCAAGGCCCTGCTGGAGCTCGGCGCCAAGGACGTCACCGTCCTGCGCGCGGGCCGGGAGGTCCGCGTCCCGGTGAGCGCGCTCGCGGCCGGCGACCGCTTCGTCGTGCGCCCCGGCGAGAAGATCGCCACCGACGGCACGGTCGTCGAGGGCAGTTCCGCCGTGGACGCCTCCATGCTGACCGGCGAGTCCGTCCCCGTGGAGGTGTCCGTCGGCGACTCCGTCACAGGAGCCACCGTCAACGCCTCCGGGCGGCTGGTCGTCGAGGCCACCCGCGTCGGCGCCGACACCCAACTGGCCCGGATGGCCCGGATGGTGGAAGAGGCCCAGAACGGCAAGGCCGAGGTGCAGCGCCTCGCCGACCGGATCTCCGGGATCTTCGTGCCCGTCGTACTGGTCCTCGCGCTCGGCACCTGGGTCAGCTGGCTGCTGATCACCGGCGACCCCACCGCCGCCTTCACCGCCGCCGTGGCCGTCCTGATCATCGCCTGCCCCTGCGCCCTGGGCCTGGCCACTCCGACCGCGCTGATGGTCGGCACCGGGCGGGGCGCGCAGCTCGGCATCCTGATCAAGGGACCCGAGGTGCTGGAGTCCACCCGCCGCGTGGACACCGTCGTCCTGGACAAGACCGGCACCGTCACCACCGGCCGGATGACCCTCACCGGCGTCCACCCCGCCGAGGGCGTCGACGAGCGCGAACTCCTGCGCCTGGCCGGGTCCCTGGAGCACGCCTCGGAGCACCCGATCGCCCGGGCCATCGCCACCGCGGCGGCCATGGGGGTACCCCCGGACGAAGTCTGGGGGAGGGCCGGCGCCCTGCCGGTCCCGGAGGGCTTCGAGAACCTCGCCGGCCTCGGCGTGCAGGGCGTCGTCGACGGACACGCCGTACTGGTGGGCCGCGCACAGCTGCTCGCGGACTGGTCGATCGCGCTGCCGGCCCAGCTCGACGCGGCCAGGGCGGCCGCCGAGGCCGAGGGCGGCACCGCGGTCCTGGTGGCCTGGGACGGGGCGGCGCGCGGGGTGCTGACCGTGGCCGACGCGGTCAAGGAGACCAGCGCCGAGGCGGTCGCCCGGCTGCGGGCGCTGGGCCTCACTCCGGTCCTGCTGACCGGCGACAACAAGGCCGTCGCCGAGACGGTGGCCCGCGAGGTGGGCATCGACGAGGTGATCGCCGAGGTGCTCCCGCAGGACAAGGTGGACGTCGTACGCCGCCTGCAGGCGCAGGGCCGTACGGTCGCCATGGTCGGCGACGGGGTCAACGACGCGGCGGCGCTGGCCCAGGCGGACCTGGGGCTGGCCATGGGCACGGGCACCGACGCGGCGATCGAGGCCGGGGACCTGACCCTCGTACGGGGCGACCTTCGGGTGGCGGCGGACGCGATCCGGCTCTCCCGCCGGACCCTGGCCATCATCAAGGGCAACCTGTTCTGGGCCTTCGGGTACAACGTGGCGGCCCTGCCGCTGGCGGCCTTCGGCCTGCTCAACCCGATGATCGCGGGGGCCGCGATGGCCTTCTCCTCGGTCTTCGTGGTGACCAACAGCCTCCGGTTGCGCTCCTTCCGCTAGTGGATCTCCTCCCCACCACGCACACAGTTCCTTCACGGGAGACGCAGATCACAGTGACCGCAACGTAACCATCCGGGGTCGCCACGGGTCTAATGGGGCGATGCCAAGAACGTCTTGGGGGACGTTCGACGGAAGCCCTGGGGGACTTCCGTGGCATCAGCCGGCCGGGACACGTGCCCGCGGGAGGCTTTGAGCGGCCCTCCCGATCAGAACGGGTCCCGGCACACTGACGCCCCGACTCGGGTCCCGTGGGGGGAATCCGTCTCGGGGAAAAGGAAAGCGCCCCGACCGCCGACCCGTGGGGGGATCGACGGCGGGGCGCTTTTCGTACGCCTGGGGGTTACCTGCGGTGCTGCCCGCGCGGCCGCACGCCGCGCGGTGGAGAGCCTCGGGTCAGCGGGCCTCGGTCAGCGAGCCTCGGTTCAGCGGGATTCGACGGGCACGAAGTCGCGCAGGACCTCGCCCGTGTAGATCTGGCGCGGGCGGCCGATGCGCGAACCCGGCTCCTTGATCATCTCGTGCCACTGGGCGATCCAGCCGGGGAGCCGGCCGAGCGCGAAGAGCACGGTGAACATCTCGGTCGGGAAGCCCATGGCCCGGTAGATCAGACCGGTGTAGAAGTCCACGTTCGGGTAGAGGTTGCGCGAGACGAAGTACTCGTCGGCCAGCGCGTGCTCTTCCAGCTTGAGCGCGATGTCGAGCAGCTCGTCGCTCTTGCCGAGCGCCGAGAGGACGTCGTGCGCCGCCGCCTTGATGATCTTCGCCCGGGGGTCGAAGCTCTTGTAGACGCGGTGTCCGAAGCCCATGAGGCGGACGCCGTCTTCCTTGTTCTTCACCTTGCGGATGAAGGCGTCGACGTCGCCGCCGTCGTTCTTGATGCCCTCGAGCATCTCGAGGACGGACTGGTTGGCGCCACCGTGCAGCGGACCCCACAGGGCCGAGATGCCGGCGGAGATCGAGGCGAACATGTTCGCCTGGGAGGAGCCGACCAGACGCACGGTGGAGGTCGAGCAGTTCTGCTCGTGGTCCGCGTGCAGGATCAGCAGCTTGTCGAGCGCCGAGACCACGACCGGGTCCAGGTCGTACTCCTGGGCCGGCACGGAGAAGGTCATGCGCAGGAAGTTCTCGACGTAGCCGAGGTCGTTGCGCGGGTAGACCACCGGGTGGCCGACCGACTTCTTGTAGGCGTAGGCCGCGATCGTCGGGAGCTTGGCCAGCAGCCGGATCGTCGAGAGGTGGCGCTGCTTCTCGTCGAACGGGTTGTGGCTGTCCTGGTAGAACGTCGACAGCGCGCTGACCACGGAGGACAGCATCGCCATCGGGTGCGCGTCACGCGGGAAGCCGTCGTAGAAGCGCTTCACGTCCTCGTGGAGCAGCGTGTGCTGGGTGATCTCGTTGCGGAACGACGCGAGCTGGTCGACGGTCGGCAGCTCGCCGTTGATCAGCAGGTACGCGACCTCGATGAAGGTCGAACGCTCGGCCAGCTGCTCGATCGGGTAGCCGCGGTAACGCAGGATGCCCTGCTCACCGTCGAGGTAGGTGATCGCGGACTTGTAGGCCGCGGTGTTGCCGTAGCCACTGTCCAAGGTGACGAGCCCGGTCTGGGCCCGCAGCTTCGAGATGTCGAAGCCCTGGTCACCGACGGTGCTCTCGACCACCGGGTAGGTGTATTCACCGTCCGCGTACCGGAGTACTACAGAGTTGTCGCTCACGTCATCCCTCACCGACGTAGTGCCTCTTCTTCGAGGTGCCCTGACTGCCTCTACCTTCCCCCATTTGGCGCAGGAGAGTGCACTCGGGGTCGGCCTTTGGTGCTTTCGACGGCACTCAGTGCCGTCAAGCTGCTCATCCTGCCCCCTCCGCACCGGTGGTGGAACCCCGAATGATCGATCATCTAGGTGATGTTTCCCACCGGTATCCGGCCGGACAGCCTGGCCGCGACCGCCGTGTACCTCCTGCCTGCGGAAACGGTACGCACCGCCTGACCGAGGGCCTTGCGGGACCCGACGAGGACGACCAGTTTCTTCGCCCTGGTCACCGCCGTGTAGAGCAAGTTGCGCTGGAGCATCATCCAGGCCCCGGTGGTGACCGGGATCACCACCGCGGGATATTCACTCCCTTGGGAACGGTGGATGGTGACGGCGTACGCGTGGGCCAGCTCGTCGAGCTCCGCGAACTCGTACCCGATCTCCTCGTCCTCCTCCGTACGCACCGTCAGGCGCTGTTCGTCCACGTCGAGCCCGGTGACCACGCCGACCGTGCCGTTGAAGACGCCGTTCGCGCCCTTCTCGTAGTTGTTGCGGACCTGGGTCACCTTGTCGCCCACCCGGAAGACCCGGCCGCCGAACCGCTTCTCCGGCAGGTTCGGCCGGGCCGGTGTCATCGCCTGCTGGAGCAGCCCGTTGAGGTTCCCGGCGCCGGCCGGGCCGCGGTGCATGGGCGCGAGCACCTGGACGTCCCGCCGCGGGTCGAGCCCGAACCTGGCCGGAATCCTGCGCGCCGCCACGTCCACGGCGAGCACCCCGGCCGCCTCGGTGTCCTCCTCCGCGAAGAGGAAGAAGTCCGGGAGCCCGTCCGTGATCGGCGGCAGCCCGGTGTTGATCCGGTGGGCGTTGGTGACCACGCCCGACTGCTGGGCCTGCCGGAAGATCCGGGTGAGGCGGACCGCGGGCACCGGGCCGCCCTCGGCCAGCAGGTCCCGCAGCACCTCCCCGGCGCCGACCGAGGGCAGCTGGTCCACATCGCCGACCAGCAGCAGGTGCGCCCCCGGCGCCACGGCCTTGACCAGCTTGTTGGCCAGCAGCAGGTCCAGCATCGAGGCCTCGTCGACCACGACCAGGTCCGCGTCCAGCGGCCGTTCCCGGTCGTACGCCGCGTCCCCGCCCGGTTTGAGCTCCAGCAGCCGGTGCACCGTGGAGGCTTCGGCCCCGGTCAGCTCGGACAGCCGCTTCGCCGCCCGGCCGGTGGGCGCGGCCAGCACCACCTTGGCCTTCCTGGCCCGGGCCAGCTCGACGATCGAGCGCACCGTGAAGGACTTTCCGCAGCCGGGACCGCCGGTCATGACGGCGACCTTGCGGGTCAGCGCGAGCCGGACCGCGTCCCGCTGCTCGGGGGCGAGGGTGGCCCCGGTCCGCCCGGCGAGCCAGCCCAGCGCCTTCTCCCAGTCCACGTCCCGGAACGCCGGCATCCGGTCGTCCTCGGCGTTCAGCAGCCGGCGCACCTGCCCCACCAGCGACAGCTCGGCCCGGTGGAAGGGCACCAGGTACACGGCGGTCAGCGGGTCCGGCCCGCCCTGCGGATCCGGTACGGACTCCCGTACGACCCCTTCCGGGTCGGCGGCGAGCTCGGCCAGGCAGTCGATCACCAGCCCGGTGTCCACTTGGAGCAGCTTGACCCCGTCGGCGATGAGCCGGTCCTCGGGCAGGAAGCAGTGCCCCTGGTCGGTGGACTGGGACAGGGCGTACTGGAGGCCGGCCTTCACCCGCTCGGGACTGTCGTGCGGGATGCCGACGGCCTGGGCGATCCGGTCGGCGGTGAGGAACCCGATGCCCCAGACGTCGGCGGCGAGCCGGTACGGCTGGTTCTTCACCACCGAGATGGAGGCGTCCCCGTACTTCTTGTAGATGCGGACCGCGATGGAGGTGGAGACGCCGACGCCCTGGAGGAAGACCATGACCTCCTTGATGGCCTTCTGTTCCTCCCAGGCCGCGCCGATCAGCTTCGTCCGCTTGGGCCCGAGCCCGGGCACCTCGATCAGCCGCTTCGGCTCGGCCTCGATGACATCGAGGGTGTCCGTCCCGAAGTGCTCCACGATCCTGTCGGCGATCTTCGGGCCGATGCCCTTGATCAGGCCCGACCCCAGATACCGGCGGATGCCCTGGATGGTCGCGGGCAGCACGGTCTTGTAGTTCTCCACGGTGAACTGCCTGCCGTACTGCGGGTGGGAGCCCCAGCGGCCCTCCATGCGCAGCGATTCGCC
Organism: Streptomyces sp. NPDC029164; assembly: GCF_055563995.1. Classification (NCBI taxonomy): domain Bacteria; kingdom Bacillati; phylum Actinomycetota; class Actinomycetes; order Kitasatosporales; family Streptomycetaceae; genus Streptomyces; species Streptomyces sp. NPDC029164. The sequence continues at coordinate 20,294 of NZ_JBVHWW010000004.1, forward strand.
GGGCTGCGCGCCCAGCAGCGAGCCGACCACGGTGAGCAGGTCACCGCTGCCGCGGCCGGTGTCGACGCGGGCGACCGTGTACCCGCTCTCCTCGTTGGCGTAGGTGATGCGCTCGAGCACCCCCTCGACCACCGCCAGTTGCACCGGAACCACCCGTGCCGCGTCTGTTGCCATGCTCCGAAGCTACCGGGCCGCGCCGACACCGCGTCAGGCCTGTGGACAGCGCGAAGGGGGTCCCGCCTCGCGGCCGGACCCCCTCACGGTTACCCCTCCCGTGTCGGACTTCCCGATCCCCCCAGATCCCTCCCCGGAAGCGCCGACGCAACATACGACCCTCGTTACCCCCGCAGGGTTGCATCGGGACCCACAGCTTTACTTTTCCGTTACCGGACGCCTACTCAAGGTGCCGCCAAATCATCACACAAGTAGCGTTTCCGGCACGAGTGAATCCTCCTCATTCCAGGACGACGGGCTCCACGAGCTCGGCGACGACGAGCTGACCGAGATCGCCGGGCTCCTCGAAACCGACACCGCCGGGGCCCGGGACACCGTCGCGCAGACGGTCGGCGCGCTGACCGGCGACCTCCAGCAGAAGGCCGGCGCCGATGACGGCGACGGCGCGGAGGTGCGCCAGGCCTTCGCGGAGGCGGCCGAGCCGCCGCTGCAGGGCGTGGCCACGCTCGGCGGCGGCGTCGGCGGCCTGCTCGGCGGCGGAATGATGGCCGGGGTGCTGGCCGAGGTGAGCAAGCCCGTGGCCGACTCCCGGCCCCGGGCGCGGCCCCCGGTGCCGCCCCGGCCGCGGCGGACGGCGGCGGCCTGGGCGACCTCCTGGGCCAGATCCTCGGCGGCGGCAAGAAGTAGCCCGTTCGGGGGCCCACGGCCCTAGAGTTGGGGCATGGCGGAGAGCGTGCGGCTGCGGGACCCGGAACCGGGTGACCTGGGGTGGATCGTGCAGCGCCACGGCGCGCTGTACGCCGCCGAGTACGGCTGGAACAGCGACTTCGAGGGGCTGGTCGCCCGGATCGTCGCGGACTTCGCCCAGGACCACGACCCCTACCTGGAACGGGTGTGGATCGCGGAGCTGGCCGGCCGCCCGGTCGGCTCGGTGATGTGCGTGCGCGAGGACGGCGCCCCCGGCACCGCCCGGCTCCGTCTGCTCCTGGTCGACCCGGAGGGCCGCGGCCGCGGCATCGGCACCCTGCTCGTCGACACCGTCGTCACCTTCGCCCGCTCGGTCGGCTACCGCGAGCTGGTGCTGTGGACCAACGACGTGCTCACCGACGCCCGCGACCTCTATCTGAAGGCCGGGTTCACCCTGATCGCGGAGCGGCCGCACCGCTCGTACGGAGTGAGCCTGACGGGGCAGGACTGGCGGCTGCCCCTACAGGAGGGCTCCCCGCGCTGACGCCCGAACCGACCCCTGTACGGTTCGAGGCGCGCGCGGGGGCCAGCGAGGTGAGGGCGACACCGCCGACCAGGAGCACGGCCGCCAGCCAGCGCAGCCCCGAGACGGACTCCCCCAGGACCAGGGCCGCCGAGGTCATCCCGAACACCGGCACCAGCAGCGAGAACGGCGCCACCGCGGAAGCCGGATAGCGGCGCAGCAGGTAACTCCAGGCGACGAAGCCGAAGACGGTGGACACCCAGGCGACGTAACCGATGACGGCCACCCCGGACCAGTCCAGGGACCGCAGCGCGGCCAGGTCCCGCTCGGGTCCCTCGAACACCAGGGACAGCGCGAGCAGCGGCAGTACCGGGACCGTGCACACCCACACCATGAAGTTCAGGGCGTCGGGCGGCGAGGCCTTGCGGGTCAGCACGTTGGACACGCCCCAGCAGGCGGCGGCCGCCACGACCAGCGTGAAGCCGAGCACGGGCCCGGAGGTCCCTCCGTCCACCGCGGCGACCGCGATCCCGGCGAACGCCACGGCCATGCCGAGCACCCGTACCCGGCCGGGACGTTCGCGCAGCACCACCGCGGCCAGCGCGGCGGTGAAGACGGCCTGGATCTGCAGCACCAGCGAGGACAGCCCGGCGGGCATCCCGGCGTCCATCCCGGTGAAGAGCAGGCCGAACTTGGCGACACCGAGCGCGACCCCGACCCCGACGATCCACTTCCAGGGGGTCTTGGGCCGCCCCACGAAGAACACGGCGGGCAGGGCGGCGACCAGGAACCGCAAGGCGGACAGCAACAACGGCGGGAAAAGGTCGAGCCCCATCTCGATGACGACGAAATTGAAGCCCCACGCCGCGGCGACGAGCACGGCGAGGGCGGTGTGTACGGGACGCATGGTCCAACCATCGCCGCCCCGACCGTGTAGCACCAGCGCGAATCGCTTCCGCACTCGATGAAGCGATGCTTACGATAGAGGCATGCTCGATCTCGCCCGGCTCCGCGCCCTGCACGCCGTCTCCGTCCACGGCTCGGTCGCGGGCGCCGCGGCCGCCCTCGGCTACACCCCCTCCGCGGTCTCGCAGCAGATCTCCAAGCTGGAGCGGGAGACACGCACCACCCTGCTGGAGCGGCGCGGGCGCGGGGTCGCGCTCACCGAGGAGGCCCGCCATCTGGCCGACGCCGCCCAGCAGTTGCTGGCGATCGTGGAACACGCCGAGACCACCCTGGAGGAGCGGCGCGGGCAGCCGAGCGGGCTGCTGACGGTGGCCGCGTTCGCCTCGGCGGCGCGCGGGCTGCTGCCGGGCGTCCTGGCCGATCTGGCCGTCCGCCACCCCGCACTCGAGGTGCGCCTGACCGAGGTGGACCCGCACCTGTCCGTCGACCTGGTGGCACGGGGGGTCACCGATCTGGCCGTGGCCCACGACTGGGACATCGCCCCGCTGCCCGCGCCCGAGGGGATCGAGCAGGCGGTGATCGGCGACGACCTCTGTGACCTGGTCGTCCCGGCCGGCCACCCCTTCACCACGCGCCGGACCATCCAGCGCGGCGACCTCGGCGGCGAGCGCTGGGTCTGCCAGCCGCCCGGCCGCGTCTGCCACGACTGGCTGGTACGGACCCTGCGCACGGCCGGCTTCGAACCCGACATCGCGCACGTGGCCGAGGAGAACCACACCATCGTCGCCCTGGTCGCGGCCGGCCTCGGAGTCGCCGTCGTCCCCCGCCTGGGCACCGGAACGCTGCCGCCGGGCGCGGTGGCGGTCCCCCTGGAACCGGGCCCCGTACGCCGCCTGTACGCCCTCTGGCGCACCGGCGCCGCCCGCCGCCCCGCCATCACAGAAGCCGTGAAAACCCTCCAGTCCCACTGGCCCACCTAACCGCCACACCGGGGCGACCCGGCAAGGCACCAACCGCGAACGAGACCGGGCCCTCCGACCCCCCGGGCGGTTTCGGCGGGGCCGGGTGTGTGCCGGGGCGATCCCCGCAGGGCGCCGAACGCACTTCCGCCAGACTCTCCGACCCCTCGTCACGTTCGGCGCCCGAGGAGACGCCCCGGCGCGCGCCCGGCCCCGCCGAAACCGCCCCACCCACCCCGGCCGGCCAGGCAAGGCACTGCCCTGCACGGCAAGGCACCGCACGGCACCGCACGGCACCGCACGGCACTGCTCTGCACTGCACGGCACCGCACCGCACGGCACCGCACGGCAACCGGCGGTACTTGGCCAACACACCCCGACACAGCCGACCCGCCCGGAGGGCACCCGGTAGGGTCCGCCCCGTGCCGCACCACGCCTCCCGCCGGACCCTGCTCACCGCAGCCGCCATGGCCGCCGCCGTCGCCGCCGCGGGGGCCGCCTCCGCCACGCTCGGCACGCACGGCACCCCCGACGACCCCAGGTCCCCCGAGGGCCCACCGGGCCACCGCCCCGACCGGGCGAGCCTGCGCCGCTTCGTGGACGGGATGAGCCTCGCCGAGAAGGTCGGGCAGCTCTTCGTCTCGCGGGCGTACGGCCATTCGGCGACCGATCCCGACCCGGCCGACGCCGAGCAGAACCAGACCCTGTTCGGCGTGCGCACCGCCGCCGAACTGGTCTCGCGCTACCACCTCGGCGGGATCGTCTACTTCGCCTGGGCCCACAACACCCGCGCCCCGCACCAGATCGCCGCCCTCTCGGTCGGCCTCCAGCAGGCCGCCCTCGCCTCCGGCGCCCGGATCCCGCTGCTGCTCTCGACCGACCAGGAGCACGGCGCCGTCGCCCGGATCGGCGCCCCGGCCACCCTGCTCCCGGGGGCGATGGCGCTGGGCGCCGGCGGCTCCACCGCCGACGCCCAGCGGGCCGCCCGCATCGCGGGCGCCGAGCTGGCCGCCCTGGGCATCCGGCAGGACTACGCCCCGGTGGCCGACGTCAACGTCAACCCGGCCAACCCCGTGATCGGCGTACGGTCCTTCGGCTCCGACCCGCACGCCGTGGCGGCCCTGGTGGCCGCCCAGGTGCGCGGTTACCAGGGCGCGGGCGTGGCCGCCACCGCGAAGCACTTCCCGGGCCACGGGGACACCGAGACCGACAGCCACGTGGGCCTGCCGGTGATGCGGCACACCCGCGCCGCCTGGGAGGAGCTGGACGAGCCGCCGTTCCGCGCCGCGGTGAAGGCGGGCGTGGACGCGGTCATGACGGCGCACATCGTCTTCCCCGCGCTCGACCCCTCGGGGGATCCCGCGACCCTCTCCCGGCCGATCGTCACGGGCATCCTGCGCGAACGCCTCGGCTTCCAGGGGGTGGTGGTCACCGACGCCCTCGACATGGCCGGGGTCCGCCAGAAGTACGGGGACGACCGCGTCCCCGTCCTGGCCCTGCTGGCGGGCTGCGACCAGCTGCTGAACCCGCCGGACCTGGGGCTCGCGTACCGCAGTGTGCTGGCGGCCGTCGAGGCGGGCGAGCTGACGGAGGCCCGGGTCGAGGAGTCGGTGCTGCGGATCCTGGAACTGAAGTCCCGCCGGGGGCTGTTCGACGAGGCGTACACCACGACCGAGGCGGTGGACGCCACCGTCGGCATCCGCCGGCACCGGGACGCCGCCGACCAGATCGCGGCGGGCACGACGACCCTGCTGGCCAATCCCCGCGGGCTGGTGCCGATCGACGCGGCGGCCGGCCCCCGGCTGCTGGTCACGGGGACGGATCCGGCCTCCCCCACGGGCACCACGGGCCCTCCCACGGCCGTACTGGCGCGGGAGCTGACGGCCCTGGGCTGCCGGGCCACGGCGGTCCCGCCCGCCCGTGCGCCGGCCGCGGTGCCCGGCCACGCGGCCGTACTGGTGTGCACGTACAACGTCCCGGAACGCAACGGCGACGAAGACGACGATCCACAACGCCGGCTGGTGACGGACCTGATCGCGTCCGGTGTCCCGGTGATCCTGCTGGCGGTCCGCAATCCGTACGACCCGGCCCGGCTGCCGGCCTGCGCGGCGGAGCTGGCGACGTACTCGTGGACGGACGTGGAGATGCGGGCGGCGGCCCGGGTGCTCACCGGGGCGGTACGGCCCGCCGGCCGCATCCCGGTCCCGGTGCCGGGCCGCTACCCGCTGGGCCACGGGCTGACGCGCTAGGCGGCGTCAGCCGCGCGGCCCGTGCCCCGGGGCTCCGAGGCACGGCCCATGGCGTTACGGCCGCAGCTGCGGCTCGCGCTCCGGGTCCTGCTGGTCGAGCTGCGCGTCCGCGGCGGCCAGCGGCGCCGCCTTCGACTCGTCGGCGATCGTGGCGGCCGGAGCCACCCCGGCCCACTGGAGGATCTTCGCGGTGGCGAGGGTCTTCTCGCCGTCCAGGAGCTTCGCGACGTTGGCCCCGTGGTTGGCGCCCGGCGCGATCATGACGTGGCTGTCGCGGACCCCGTACCCGAGGTGGAAGGGCTCGGCGCCCCACGGGTCGTTCTGGCCGTACACGAAGAGCATCTGGTCGGCGTTGTCGCGGACCCACTTGTCCACGTCCGCCATGACCCCCGGCTGGAAGGTCATGGGGATGTCCCGGGGCACGAAGTTGCGCGGCGGCTGGTAGCCGTAGCGGCTCAGGCCCTTCAGGTGCGGCTGCTTGATGTCCGGGGAGCCCAGCTGCGTACCCGCCTGGTAGTAGTACGGCGTATACGTCTCCAGGCCCTGGTCGGCGTAGGCCGAGAAGCCGGAGATCGCGTCGATCGTGTCCCAGATCTCCTGGTCGCTGGCGGTGGCGGCCGTCGGGACGGAGCCGCAGTCGGCGAGCAGGCTGTACTGCCAGAAGGCCCACACGTAGTCGAGCACGACGGCTTCGTAGGCCTTGTCGAGGTTGCCGACGGTGGTGAAGGTCCAGCCGTTCTCGGCGGCGGCCACGGCGTACTTGGCCTCCAGCGGCTCGCGGCGCACGAGCGCCTCGCGCTGGACCGCGTTCAGCCTGTCGCGGCACTCCTTGGTGCCGACCTTGGCGAAGAACCTGTCGTAGGCCGAGTCCTCCTTGTCGGCGACGTCGTTGGGCGCGACGTACGCGACGACGCCGTCCATGTCGCGCGGGTAGAACCGCTCGTAGTACGTCGCCGTCATCCCGCCCTTGCTGCCGCCCGTGGCCAGCCAGTTCTTCTTGTAGATCTTCTTCAGGGCGGTGAAGAGGCGGTGCTGGTCACTGGCGGCCTGCCAGATGTCCAGCTTCGCCCAGTTGGCCGGGTCGGGCCGGGAGGGGGTGAAGAATCGATACTCCAGAGACACCTGGTTGCCGTCGACGATGGTCGTCGGCTCGCTGCGGCGCGGGCTGGTGTTGACGTTGTAGCCGGAGGTGAAGAACACCGACGGCCGCGAGACGTCCTTGTGCAGAAGGGTCAGGCGCTGCTTGAAAGTGCCCTTCCACGGCTGCCGGTGGTCCACCGGCTGCTCGTAGTTCAGAACGAAGAAGCGGTAGCCGGGGTACGGCTTCTCCTCGATCAGGCTCATCCCCGGAATGCCGAGGATCTGGTCCTTGATGTCCGTGGCGGCCGGCGGTTCCGCGGCTGTGGCCGCTTGCGCCGTGGAGCCGGCCGCGCCCATGGTGCCGATCAGCACCACGAGCGACAGCAGCCATCCGAGCGTCTTGCGCATGCACCCTCCCCTTGAGTTCACTTCGGTCGCCGTGAACCTAGCCGGGGCAACGCGCCGCTGAACAGACCTAGTTGGGCCGGTACCTCAGCACAGGATCCAGCCGGAAGTGGCCGATCCGGCACCCACACCGCCCCTTACATACACGCAGCGGCTGATCGCGCCGACGGTGACAGGCCCGGCATATCGGGTGAATCGCCCCTCTTCACGGACGGGGGCCCCACCGCGGGGCTGGATGCTCACCGCCATCCGCCGCCGCTCGCCGGGGACGCGGGCCACGGTCACCGCGCAGGCCTGGTTGCGGCTCTTGTAGACGCGCACCTCACCCGTCTCGAAGGGCATGGTTCTCGCCAGCCGGCCCCCGCAGCCGTGGGCCGCCGCCTGCGCGGGCGGCGCCGTGAACAGTCCACCGGCGCAGAGCCACAGCGCCGCCGCGAAGACCCCCAGGGACGCGGCCCGACGGGCCCGTCTCCTCCACCCCTGCAACAACCTGTCCCCCGATCGGTCGTACGCACTGCACACGCACGCACGTACGACGCCCGAGCCCCGCGGAAGGTTGCAGCACGCAAAGAGTCACGCCGGCCGCCGCGTGATCGAAGACCGCCTCCCGCGTCCACAGGGAGGTGCGCAGCCCGTAGCGGTTGACGTTGAGGAAGGCGATCGCCTCGCCGGGCACGGCCGGGGCCTCGGGGACGACCACGCACAGCAGCGGGAAGAAGGTCTCCTCGCGGAAGGAAGGCGACGGCGCGCAGTGGACCCAACGGGTACCGGACTCTTCCGCGCCGACCACCGATACCTCGTAAGAGTGCATTCACAACTTCCCAGCGGCTGAACGGGAGTTCACGATCAAGGCGGACCTTACGCTAGGTAATCGAAAGCATGCTCAACGTAGCCGTGAAAGGCACTTGAAATGACGAACGACCTGCTCGACCGCAAGCTGGAGCGCGCCTTCACACACCTGGACGCCGACGGGAGCGGGGTGGTCGAGGCCGACGACATCTTCGCGCTCGGGTCCCGGCTGCTGTCGGCCCTCGACGAGCCGGCCACCTCGCCCAGGGCCGAACTGGTGATGCGCGGTCTGACCGACTTCTGGCAAGACCTCTTCACCGAGCTGGACACGGACCGGGACGGCAAGGTCACGCCCGAGGAGTACAAGCTGGGCATGACGCGCCTGTACGCACAGGGCGGGCCCGCCTACGACCGCTCGTTCCGGCCGATGATGCGGGCGATCCTCACGATCGTCGACACCGACGGCGACGGGGTCATCAGCCCGGAGGAGTTCCACAGGGCACAGGGCGCCTTCGACACGGAGCTGAGCCCCGCCGACGCCGAGGCGCTGTTCCAGCGGATCGACGCGGACGGGGACGGCACCCTGACGGTGGACGAGCTCCTCCACGCGGTGCGCGAGTACTACACCGGCACCGACGAGGACGCCCCGGGCAATCTGCTCTTCGGCGAACTCTGAACCCTTCGCGCCCCCTCAGGCCGCGGCGCGCTCGTCCTCCCCGACGAAGGTGCGCCACAGCTCGGCGTACCGGCCGCCGCGCGCCAGGAGTTCGGCGTGGGTGCCGTCCTCCACGACCCGTCCGTGGTCCATGACCACGACGCGGTCGGCGCGCGCGGCGGTGGTCAGCCGGTGCGCGACCACCAGGGTGGTGCGCTTGCCGGCGAGGCGGTCCGTCGCCTGGTTGACCTGGGCCTCGGTGGCCAGGTCCAGGGCGGCGGTGGCCTCGTCGAGCAGCAGCACGTCCGGGTCGACGAGTTCGGCCCGGGCGAGCGCGATCAGCTGGCGCTGGCCGGCGGAGAGGTTGCGGCCGCGTTCGGCGACGGTGTGCAGGTAGCCGCCGTCGAGGGTGGCGACCATGTCGTGGGCGCCGACCGCGCGGGCGGCGGCCTCGACCTCGGCGTCGCTCGCGTCGGGCCGCCCGTAGGCGATGGCGTCGCGGACGGTCCCCGGGAAGAGGTAGGGCTCCTGGGGGACGACGCCCAGGCGGTGCCGGTACGCCGTCAGGTCGAGCTGCCGCAGATCGGCGCCGTCCGCGGTGATCCGGCCGGAGGTCGGGTCGTAGAACCGGGCCACCATCTTGACCAGCGTGGACTTGCCGGCTCCCGTCTCGCCGACGAAGGCGACGGTCTGCCCGGCGGGTATCCGCAGGCTGATGCCGGCCAGCGCCTCCCCCTTCTCGCCGCGCTCCTGCGCCGTCCCGTACTGGAAGCGGACGTCCTCGAAGGCGATCTCCCCGCGCAGCTCCGGCACCTCCCGGGGCTCCTCCGGGAGCGGGGTGGTGGTGGGCTCGCGCAGCAGCCCCTGGATGCGGCCCAGCGAGACGGTGGCCTGCTGGTAGCCGTCGAAGACCTGGGAGAGCTGCTGGACGGGCGCGAAGAACAGGTCGATGTAGAGCAGGTACGCGACGAGCGCGCCGGTGGTGAGCGTCCCGGCCTCCACCCGGCCCGCGCCGACGATCAGCACGGCGGCCGCGGCGCCCGAGGACAGCAGCTGGACGAAGGGGAAGTAGACGGATATCAGCCACTGGCCGCGGACGCGGGCCTCGCGGTACGAGTCGCTGCGCTCGGCGAAGCGGGCGGCGCCGGAGCCCTCGCGGCGGAAGGCCTGGACGATGCGCAGGCCCGAGACGGACTCCTGGAGGTCGGCGTTGACCAGGCTGACGCGGTCGCGGGCGAGCTCGTAGGCGGCGACGGACCTGCGGCGGAAGATGATCGTGCCGACGACCAGGACGGGGAGGGTCGCGAAGACGATCAGCGCGAGCTCGACGTCGAGGACGAGCAGGGCGACGAGGATCCCGAAGAAGGTGAAGACGGAGACGACGGCGGTGACGAGCCCGGTCTGCAGGAACGAGCTCAGCGAGTCGACGTCGGTGGTCATCCGGGTCATGATCTTGCCGGTCAGCTCGCGCTCGTAGTAGTCGAGGCCGAGGCGCTGGAGCTGGGCGAAGATCTTGACGCGCAGCGCGTACAGGACGCGCTCGCCCGTACGGCCCGTCATGCGGGTCTCGGCGAACTGCGCGGCCCCCTGCGCGACGACGAGGGCGAGGGCGAGCCCGGCGGCCACCCAGACGGCGCCGAGCAAGGCCTGCTCGACGCCCTGGTCGATGCCGTGCCGGATCAGGATCGGCAGCAGCAGTCCGGCGCCGGCGTCCACGGCGACGAGGCCGAGGCTGATGGCGAGCGGCGCCCAGAAGCCGCGGAGCAGGCGGCGCAGGCCGTAGCTCTCCTCGGCGGCCGCGGCGCGTGTCTCGTCCACCTCGGGTTCGTCCTCGGCGGGCGGCAGGGCGGCCACCTGTGCCAGGAGTTCGGGCGTCGCCGGCATGCCGGCGACGGCCCCGGCCATGGTGTGGCCGGCTCCGGGCGCGCCGCTCGCGGCGGCGGGGGCCTGGCCGCTCTGCCCGTCGCGGCGCCGCCACAGCTCGGGGGTGATCCCGGCCGCGACCCGGCGCTTGGCGTTGACCGGCTCGGAGTCGATCTCGGCTTCGAGCTCGATGTCCCGTTCGAGCTTGCGGTCGAGTTCGCGCTCGAACTCCGTCATCAGCGGGGCGTCCGGAGTCCGCGGCGACCCGGCGCCGAGCGCGTCGGGGTCGGTGAGCAGCCGGCGGTAGAGCGCCGAGCGGCGCTCCAGCTCCTCGTGCGTCCCGATGTCGGCGAGCCGCCCGCGGTCGAGTACGGCGATCCGGTCGGCCAGCGCGAGCGTGGAGCGGCGGTGGGCGATCAGCAGGGTGGTCCGGCCGGCCATGACGGCGCGCAGGGCCTCGTGGATCTCGTGCTCGACGCGGGCGTCCACGGCGGAGGTGGCGTCGTCGAGGAGGAGCAGCCGGGGGTCGGTGAGGATGGCCCGGGCGAGGGCGATGCGCTGGCGCTGGCCGCCGGAGAGGGTGAGTCCCTGCTCCCCGACCTTGGTGTCGTACCCGGCGGGCAGGGCCTGGATGAAGCCTTCGGCCTGGGCGGCGCGGGCGGCGGCCTCGATCTGCGCCTCGGTGGCGCCGGGGTGCCCGTAGGCGATGTTGGAGCGGATGGTGTCGGAGAAGAGGAAGGAGTCCTCCGGGACGAGCCCGATGGCGGAGCGCAGGGAGCCGTAGGTCAGCTCGCGGACGTCGTGCCCGCCGACGCGGACCACTCCGCCGTCGGCGTCGTAGAAGCGGGGCAGCAGCAGCGAGACGGTGGACTTCCCGCTTCCCGAGGCACCGACGACGGCGATGGTCTCGCCTTCCCCGACGGAGAGCGAGAACCCGTCGAGGACGGGCCGCTCGGGGTCGTAGCCGAAGCGGACGTCGTCGAACTCGACGGTGGCGGGCGCGTCGGCGGGCAGCTCGTGGGTGCCCTCCTCGATCGCGGGCTCGGTGTCGATGAGCTCGAAGACCCGCTCGACGCCGGCGCGGGCCTGCTGGCCGACGGTGAGGACCATGGCGAGCATGCGGACCGGGCCGACGAGCTGGGCCAGGTAGGTGGAGAAGGCGACGAAGGTGCCGAGGGTGACCTGCCCCTCGGTGGCCATCCAGCCGCCGAGGGCCAGCATGGCGACCTGGGCGAGGGCGGGTACGGCCTGGAGGGCGGGGGTGTAGCGGGAGTTGAGGCGGATGGTGCGCATGCGTCCGGCGAACAGCCGGCGGCTCGCCGTGCGCAGCTTGCCGGTCTCCTGCTCCTCCTGGCCGAAGCCCTTGACGACGCGGACGCCGGTCACGGCCCCGTCGACGACGGTGGCGACGGCGGCGGCCTGGCCCTGGGCCCACCAGGTGGCCGGGAAGAGCTTCTTGCGGCTGCGCTTGGCGATGAACCAGAGGGCGGGGGCCATCAGCAGCGCGACGACGGTCAGCAGCGGGGAGAGCCACAGCATGACCCCGAGGGATATCCCGAAGAGCAGGAAGTTCCCGATGGTCATGGGCAGCATGAACAGCAGGCCCTGGATCAGCTGGAGGTCGGTGGTGGCCCGCCCGACGACCTGCCCGGTGGACAGCTCGTCCTGGCGGCGCCCGTCGAGGCGGGCGATGGTGGCGTACATGTCGGTGCGCAGGTCGTGCTGCACGTCGAGGGCGAGCCGCCCGCCGTAGTACCGGCGTATGTAGGTGAGCACGTAGACGAGCAGGGCGGCGGCTATGAGGAGCCCGGCCCAGGGCCCCATGGGCTTGCTCTGGTCGCCGATGACATCGTCGATGATCACCCTGGTGACGAGCGGTACGAGCGCCATGACGGCCATGCCGGCCAGCGAGGAGCCGAGCGCGAGCAGCACGTTGCGCCTGTACCGCCAGGTGTAGGCCGCCAGCCGCTTGCCCCAGCCCTGTTTCTCCCCAGCCGCCGTCACGTGGTGCCTCCCCGTTCGTCTTGTCCTGCCGGAGGCGGCAACGCCCCGGCCGGCGGATTTCATCCCGCCGCAACAATTCGAACGTGTACGCCGGGCGGCTCCGGCGCACGTGGGGAGCACCCGGACGTGGGCCGGAGGGGTTCATTCGCCGGTCCCGCCCGAGGGTCAGCCGTCCGGCGCCGCCCCGGGTGCGGGTCCGGGGACCGACGCCCAGACTGGGCGCATGTCGGAGCCGCAGGAGCCGCCGGTACCGCAGACGGCCGGACCGCAGGAGGCGGGTACGCAGGAGGCGGGTACGCAGGCGGCGGGTACACAGGCGGCCGGCGCGCGGGCGGCGAGCCCGTCGAAGGCGTTCCTGGAGAAGGTGGCGTACATCGCGGCGCCGGGGACCATCGTCCTCGGTCTCCTCTACTACTTCGGCAGCACCTACACCGAGGCGTACTACGCCACCTTCGGCGTGCCGGCGGCCGACCTCCAGCTCTCCGTCCAGGCCTACCTGGTGAGGAGCCCGGGTGCGATCTTCTTCCCGCTCTGGTTCCTGCTGTTCTGCGGGCTGGCCGTGCTGCTGGCACTGGGGTGGGCGGGACGGCTGCTGGCCGGGCCGCGGCAGCAGGCCCGGCGCGTGGCGGTGACCCGCTGGCTGCTCGCGGCCGGACTGTTCCTGGTGCTGGCGGGCTTCCCGGTCTTCTTCTGGGAGGGCCGGCTGCCGCGGCTCCCCCGGGGCTGGCCGCGCGAGTTCGTGCCCTGCCTGGCGGTGGCCCTGGGGGCCACGCTGGCGTTCTTCGCCGTCCAGCTGCGCCTGAGCGCCGGGGGCCCCGACGGCCAGGAGGGGCAGCACGGGGAGAGCCGTACGGCCGACCGGCTGTGGCTGACCGCCGGCGCCCTGCTTCTCGGGGTGCTGACGATGAGCCTGTTCTTCGGCATGGCGCGGTACGTGGCCATGGCCGGCCGCACGGAGGCCATGAGCGACGCCGCGGAGGGCTACGTCTCCAGCCCGAGGCTGGTCGTCTACTCCCGGGTGCCCGTGACCCATCACGCGCCGGGCATCGTCTTCGACGACCTGGGCAGCGGCAGGAGTCCGTACCGCTACCAGTACCGCGGTTTCCGCGTCCTCGCGAAGACGCCGGCCCGCTTCTACCTCGTCTCCTACCTGCCGGGGCAGCAGGAGCGCACGCTGGTGGTCCTGCCCGACGACGACACCGTCAGGATCGAGATCAGTCCGTGACGGCCGGCTCGGAAGTCTCGGTGTCGGTGTCGGAGGTCGGCGACGGCGAGGGCGAGGGCGAGAAGGAAGGGGAGGGGGAAAGGGACGGCGACGGCGTCTCCGTGCCCGTGGTGTCCTCGTCGGTGGGGGTGGCCTCGCCCAGTGCCTCACCGGAGATGGCGGCGGTCAGGACGTTGCCGTCGGAGGTCGTCGCGGTCAGCTCGCCGGTGTAGGGGCCGGCCTCCGTGGCGATGTGCTGCACCCGGATCCGGCAGCTGCCGCCCGGCGGCAGTTCCACGCCCGTGCAGGTGTCCTCGACGATCGAGGTCGCGCCGCTGTCGGTGGTGGCGGCGAGGTTCTGGACGGTGACGGGGTCGCCGCTCGGGTTGACCACCGTGACGTCCCCGTCGGCCGGCTCGCCGACCTGCGCGGTCGGCACGCTGACCTGCGAGGTGGAGGCGTCGGACCCCTGCCCCAGGAACACCGAGGACGAGGCGGCCGGGGTGCTCTCCTGGATCCCGGTCGTGGCGGTGGGGAGCGGCGTTCCGGACCCGTCGGCGGGCCCCGCGCTCTGGCACCCCGCGGTCGCGGCCAGCACCCCGGACACCACGGCCACGACAAGACCGCGGACGACTGCGCGCATCACGGCACCACCACCTCCGCTCCCGCTCCCGCTCCGGCCCCCGCGGCCCAACGTCCCACACCCCCGGCCCACCCGGCTCGATGACACAGCGTCATCACCCGAAGGAACGCGTCGGCCGGGGCAGGCGGGGCGCCGGGGCTGCCGCCCCCTGGCGGAACGGGACCGGCAAGGCCGCCCGGCCGAGGCCGGAGACGGGCCGAGGCCCCTAGAGGTGAGTCGGGGCGAACATCTTGAGGAGGGCCGGGAGGACGACCACCGAGGGGCCCGGGGTGGCGAGGGCCTTCTTGAGGTCGGAGGCGAGGGATTCCGGGGTGGTCGTGGTCGCCGGGACGTCGAAGGACGCCGCGAGGGCGGCGAAGTCGGGGCGGGTGAGTTCCGTGCCGGTGGCGCTGCCGAAGGACTGCGTCATGTACTCGCGCAGGATGCCGTAGCCGCCGTCGTCCACGATCAGCCAGGTGACGTCGAGGTCGTGCTGGCGGGCCGTGGCCAGTTCCGCGATCGAGTACATCGCGCCGCCGTCGCCGGACACCGCCAGGACCGGTGTGCCCGGTTCGGCGACGCAGGCGCCGAGGGCCGCCGGGAAGGCGTAACCGAGGCCGCCCGCGCCCTGCGCCGAGTGCATGGTGTTGGGGTGCTTCGCGTCGAAGGCGGACCAGGCCCAGTAGGACAGGATCGTCATGTCCCAGAAGGACGGGGAGCGCGCGGGGAGGGCGGACCGGATCGAGGTCAGCAGCGAGCGTTCCAGGGAGACGTCCTGGGTGGCGAGGCGCGCCTCGATGTCGTCGAGGACGAGGCGGACGCGCTCCGGGGCGGCGGGGTCCTCGCGCTCGGACACCGTCTCCAGCAGGGCCTGGAGGGCCAGGCGGGCGTCCGCGTGGATGCCGAGGGCCGGGTGGTTGGACTCCAGCTTGCCGAGGTCCGCGTCGATCTGGACGACCCGGCCCGTGGGAAAGAACGTGTGGTAGTTCGAGGAGAGTTCCCCGAGGCCCGAGCCGACGACCAGCAGGACGTCCGCGTCCTCCAGGAAGTCCGTCATGTGACGGTCCTCCAGCCAGGACTGGAGGGAGAGCGGGTGGGTCCAGGGGAAGGCGCCCTTGCCGCCGAAGGTGGTGACCACGGGGGCGCCCAGGCGTTCCGCCAGCTGCTTGAGCTTGCCCGCGGCGTCGGAGCGGACGACCCCGCCGCCGGCGATGATCACCGGGCGCTCGGCCGAGGAGAGCCAGTGCGCGGCCACGGCGGTGAGCTCCGGGCGGGGGGCGAGCTCGTGCGGGGTCGCGTCCAATCCCGTGACCTGCGGAATGAACGTCTCTGCGCGCAGGACGTCCTCCGGGATCTCCACCCAGACCGGGCCGTGCGGAGCGGTCAGCGCCGACTCCCAGGCCGCCGCGATGACGGAGGGGATCTGGGACGGGGTGCGGGCGGTGTGGACCGACTTCACCACGTCCCGGAAGGACGCCGCCTGGTCGCGCAGCTCGTGCAGGTGGCCTCGGCGGCCCCCGCCCAGGCCCCCGACGGGGACCTGCGAGGAGATCGCGAGCACCGGGGCCGAGGCCGCGGCCGCCTCCGCGAGCGCGGGCAGGGCCATGAGCGCGCCCGGGCCGGTGGAGAGGAGGAGGGGGACCGCCTCGCCGGTGATCCGGCCGTAGGCGTCGGCGGCGAAGCCCGCGTTGTTCTCCGTACGGAGTCCGACGAGGCGCAGGTCGGAGCGCCCCACCGCGTCGAAGAGGCCGAGGGCGTGCTGGCCCGGCAGCCCGAAGACGGTGGTGGCGCCGAGCGAGCGCAGCGTCTCCACGACCAGGTCCCCGCCCGTCCGCCCCGGCGGTGGGGCCAGGGCGGCGGCCGTCTGGGCCTCGGTGGGACGGAGTACCAGGTCGTGGTCGTGCGTCACGTGCGCTTACTCGCCCTTCGGGTTCGCCTTCGCCGCCGCGCTGTGCTTATCGGCCCTGCCTCGCGGCAGAGATCTGACGGCTCATGATCGTGGTCAGCTCGTACGCGGTGTGCGAGGCCGCGACCGAGGTGATCTCCGCGTGATCGTACGCCGGGGCCACCTCGACGACGTCCGCCGAAACCAGGTTGCAGGAGGACAGGCCGCGGATGATCTCCAGCAGCTCGCGGGAGGTCATGCCGCCCGCCTCGGGGGTGCCGGTGCCGGGCGCGTGCGCCGGGTCCAGCACGTCGATGTCGATGGAGATGTAGAGCGGGCGGTCGCCGATGCGCTGGCGCAGCTGGTCGGCGACCTCGTCGGCGCCGCGGCGGTAGACGTCCGCCGAGGTGACGATGCCGAAGCCCATCTTGGCGTCGTCGTCGAGGTCCTGCTTGCCGTACAGCGGGCCGCGGGTACCGACGTGCGAGAGCGCCTCGGTGTCGAGGATGCCCTCCTCCACGGCGCGGCGGAAGGGGGTGCCGTGGGTGTACTCGGCGCCGAAGTACGTGTCCCAGGTGTCCAGGTGGGCGTCGAAGTGGAGCAGGGCCACCGGGCCGTGCTTCTTCGCGACCGAGCGGAGCAGCGGGAGGGCGATGGTGTGGTCGCCGCCGAGGGTCATCAGGCGGGAGCCGTTGCCGATCAGCTCGTCGGCCGCGGCCTCGATCGTCTCGACCGCCTCGTTGATGTTGAACGGGTTCGCGGCGATGTCACCGGCGTCGGCGACCTGCGCGAGCGCGAAGGGGGAGGCGTCCTGCGCCGGGTTGTACGGGCGCAGCAGGCGCGAGGCCTCGCGGATGGCGTTGCCGCCGAAGCGGGCGCCCGGGCGGTAGGAGACGCCGGAGTCGAAGGGCACGCCGACGACGGCGACGTCCGCCTTGCCGCCGACCTCGTCGAGGCGGGGCAGCCGGGCGAAGGTCGCCGGGCCCGCGTAGCGCGGGATGCGGGAGGAGTCGACGGGGCCGCGCGGCTGCGTGCTCATGGGGGGTGCCCTTCTGGAGGTCCTACAAGTGCGGTTCTTCGAGCGTAAGGCGGCGCCCACCCGACGCGAAGTGTACGTACCATCCACAGGAGACCCCTGATCTGTACGGAGTATCCATGGAGGCCTCGGCCACTGACCCGCCCCCGCCCACCGCACCGGTCCCGCTCGGCGCGCTGCTGCCCGACCGGGAGCTGGGCCTGCGCCACCTCGCGGGCCCGGCCGAGGCCGATGTGCACGGGGTGCACGCCTCCGAGATGGCCGACCCGTCCCCGTACCTGCTCGGCGGCGAGCTGCTTTTGACGGCGGGGGCCGGGCTCGGCACGGATCCCGACGGCTACGTCGCCCGGCTGGCCGAGGCCGGGGTGGCGGCCCTCGGCTTCGGGGTGGCGCCCGTGCACGAGCGGGTGCCGGCCGGCCTGGCCGAGGCCTGCGCGCACCACGGGCTGCCGCTCCTGGAGGTCCCGCCGGGCACGCCCTTCAGCGCGGTGGCCCGTACGGTCTGGCGGCTGATGGCGGGGGCCCGTACGCGGGAGCTGCGCCGGGTCACCGAGGCCCAGCAGTCCCTCGCGGCGGCGGCCGCCCGGCCCGATCCGGTCCCGGCGGTGCTGTCGCGGCTGGCGGCGAGCCTGGGCGGCCACGTCACGCTCCGGCCGGACGACCGCTCCGCGGGGAACCCGCCGCCCCCGGAGGCCGCGGCGGCGCTGCGCGCGCTGCTGGCCCGCGTCGGCCGGCCGGGCGGGCCCGCGACGGCGACCGACCAGGCGGGCGGATGGCACCTCACGGCCCACGCCCTGGGCGGCCCGGCGCCCGCGGCGGAGGCCGCGCCGGCGCCGGCGTCCAAGCCCGCGTCCAAGCCCGCGTCCAAGCCCGCGGCCGAGCCGGCCGCCAAGCCCGCCGCCGAGCCCGCGTCCGAGCCGAGGACGGAGGCCGTACGGGCGCTCGGGACCGCCACGCCCGCCCGCGCCCCCGGAGACCACACGATCGCCTCGGTCGCGGCGGTGCTGCTGACCCTGCTCACCGCGCACCGCCCGGCCGGACCGGAGGCGGCGGCCCTCGCCCGGCTGCTCCTCGACGGCGATCCCGCCGCGGTCCTGTCCCCCGGGCCCTGGCACGTGGTGCACGCCCGCGGGACGGGCGACCCGCAGGCCCTGGCGGCCGCGCTGGGCACCGTACTGGTCGATCCGCGCGGGGATCCCGTACGCCTGCTCACCGAGCGGGAGCCGGGCGCGCGGCCCGGCTGGCGCCTCGGGGTGAGCGCCCCGGCCGCACCCGGCGCGCTCCCCGCCGCCGACGCGCAGGCCCGGCGGGCCCTGGAGCGCGCCGAGGCGGCCCGCGCCCCCCTGGCCCGGCACGCCGCCCCCGGTTTCTCGGGCCTGGTCGGCGAGGCGGAGGCCAGCGCGCACGCGGCGGCCCTGCTCGCGCCGCTCTCCCCCGTCCTGCGGGAGACGCTGCGCGGCTGGCTGGCGCACCACGGCGGGTGGGACCGCACCGCCGCCGCCCTGGGGGTGCACCGCAACACGGTCCGCCAGCGCGTGGCCCGCTGCGCGGAGCTGCTGGGGCGGGACCTGGACGACCCGGACACCCGGATGGAGCTGTGGTTCGCCCTGCGCTGGCAGGGGCCCCCGCCGGGGCCGGGCGGCTGAACGCTCCCCGACGCCCGCCCCGCGGGCCCGCCGGGGAGCGGCGGCCGCCCCTACGATGTGCCGCATGCTCGGCAGCACGTCCGTCCCGGCGCGGAGCCGCCCCTTCGGTGAGCGCCTGGCACCGGCCGCCCGGCTGCTGGTGTGCGCGACGGTCCCGTGGTTCGTGTGCGTGTGGCTCGGTACGAGTACGGCCCCCGTGCCCGCGGCCCTGCCTGCCGTCCTCATCCTGCGCGACGACGTGTTCGCGGCGCCCCGGCTGGCCCTGGAGCGGCTGGTGGGGGTGGTCGTCGGGGTGGTGCTGAGCGTGCTGGTCCTGCACTGGCTGCCGTCGGGTTCGCTGTCGTTCCTGGTCCTCGTCGTGTGCGCGTGCGCCGGGATGTTCCTGCTGCGCCACGACGGCTCCCCCAATCAGCAGGTGCTGGTCACCGCGCTGGTGATCTACGCGACGCCGGTGCCCGGATACCCGCTGGCCCGGCTGGAGGAGACCGCGGCCGGCATCGCCGTCGTGGTGCTCCTCGGCCCGCTGCTGTGGCCCCCCGACCCGTACCGGGAGGCCGTGAGCGGCCTGGAGGAGTACCGCACCGGGCTCGGCGCCCTGCTGGAGCGGATCGCGGCGCGGGCCGCCGCCGGGCGGCCCACGGGCCCCGCGCCGGCGGACCCCTTCGCCCGGTGGCGCCGCCCGTACGAACTGTCCGCCGCGCTGGACCGCAGGACGGGACGCCTGCTGCTCCTGCCGCCCCGGCAGGCGCCGGCCGGGGCCGCGGACACGCTCCGTCCGCGGCTGCGGCTGGCCGCCCGGACGGCGCCGGCCCTGCTGTTCCTCACGCGGGAGCTGGAGATCCGCTCCTCCGCCGCCGGCGGGGGGCGACAGGTGGCCGGCGGGGAGCGGGCGGGAGCGAGCGGCTCGCAAGCCGTCCCGGGCGGGGCGGACGGGGCGGACGGGGCGGTGCGCGCCATGGCGCCGCTGGTCGGGGCGACCGCCTCGGCCCTGGACGCGGCCCTGCGCGGCGAGGACTGCACGGACCGGCTGCGGCTGGCCCGGGAGCTGGAACTGCGGCACCGGGCCGCCCATCCCGGCCGCCGCGACGCGGTCCTGCGGGCCGGCCTCCACCTCACCCACGAGGCGCTGGCCGAGCACCTCGACCCGGCCCCGGGCTGAGCCCGCCCGGCCGGCGCGGCCGCCCCGCATGAGGTCGGTCACCCACTCTGGACAGGGTGGACAACTCGCCGGTAACTTAATCTGAGCAAGCGCTTAGATTCAGGCGGCGGACTGCCGCGACCGAAGGGAGCCGGCCGTGCGCCGTACGGTGTTCAACGAGGACCACGAGGCGTTCCGCGAGACCATCCGCGCCTTCATCGAGGCCGAGGTCGTCCCCGTCTACGACGAGTGGTTCGCCGCCGGACAGGCGCCCCGCGACTTCTACTACAAGCTCGGCGAGCTGGGCGTCTTCGGCATCAACGTCCCCGAGGAGTTCGGCGGCGCGGGCCTGGACACCCACAAGTTCGAGGCCGTCCTGTACGAGGAGACCTCGCGCGCGGGCGTCAACTTCGGCGGCTCCGGCGTGCACGTGCTGCTCGCCCTGCCCTACATCAAGATGCTCGCCGACGACGAGCAGAAGAAGCGTTACCTCCCGAAGTTCGTCTCCGGTGAGGAGATGTGGGCGCTGGCCATGACCGAGCCGGGCACCGGCTCCGACGTCGCGGGCATGAAGACCACCGCCAAGCTCTCCGAGGACGGCACCCACTACGTCCTCAACGGCTCCAAGACCTTCATCACCGGTGGCGTGCACGCCGACCGCGTGATCGTCTGCGCCCGCACCTCCGCCCCGAGCGCGGAGGACCGCCGCTTCGGCATCTCCCTGTTCGCCGTGGACACCAAGTCCGAGGGCTACTCCATCGGCCGCAAGCTGGACAAGCTGGGCCTGCGCACCTCCGACACCGCCGAGCTGGCGTTCGTCGACGTGAAGGTCCCGGTCGAGGACCTGCTCGGCGAGGAGAACAAGGGCTTCTACTACCTCGGCGCGAACCTGCCGTCCGAGCGCTGGGGCATCGCCTTCGGTGCGTACGCGCAGGCCAAGGCCGCCATCCGGTTCGCCCAGCAGTACGTCACGGAGCGCACCGTCTTCGGCAAGCCGGTCGCGCACTTCCAGAACACCAAGTTCGAACTGGCCGCCTGCCAGGCCGAGGTGGACGCCGCCGAGGCCGTCGCCGACCGCGCCCTGGAGGCCCTGGACGCCGGTGAGCTGACCGCCGCCGAGGCCGCGTCCGCGAAGCTGTTCTGCACCGAGGTCGCGCACCGCGTCATCGACAAGTGCCTGCAGCTGCACGGCGGTTACGGCTACATGAACGAGTACCCGATCGCCCGCCTGTACGCCGACAACCGCGTGAACCGCATCTACGGCGGCACCAGCGAGGTCATGAAGTCCATCATCGCCAAGTCCATGGGCCTGTAGGAAATCCGGGCACTTACCCTTCCCCCATGAACGAGGCACTGACGACGCTCCTCGATCTGCTCGACCTCGAGCAGATCGAGGAGAACATCTTCCGCGGTACCAGCCGCCCTTCGCTGGTACCGCGCGTCTTCGGCGGTCAGGTCGCGGCCCAGGCTCTGGTCGCGGCCGGGCGGACCGTCCCCGCGGACCGCACCGCGCACTCGCTGCACTCGTACTTCCTGCGCACCGGGGACACCGGCGCGCCCATCGTGTACTCGGTGGACCGGATCCGAGACGGGCGCTCCTTCACCACGCGCCGGGTCGTCGCGGTCCAGCACGGCCAGCCGATCTTCCACCTCTCGGCGTCGTTCCAGACGTACGAGGACGGCCTCGACCACCAGGTCGCGATGCCGTCGGCCCCGGACCCGGAGTCCCTGCCCACCGCGGCCGAGTCGCTGCCCGCGTACCGGGAGATCTTCCGCGACCCGGGCACGGTGGAGCGGCTGATCGAGACCCGCGAGGCGGTGGACCTCCGGTACGCCACGACCCCGCCCTGGGGCAGCGTCGGCGAACCGGTGGAGCCGCGCTCCCAGGTGTGGTTCCGCACGGCCGGCAAGCTGGACAGCGCCGATCCCCTGCTGCACACCTGCCTGGCCACCTACGTCTCCGACATGACCCTGCTGGACTCGGTGCTGCTCGCGCACGGCCGGGGCGGCTGGGCGGTGGGCGACGTGGTCGGCGCCTCGCTGGACCACGCCATGTGGTTCCACCGGCCGTTCCGCGCGGACGAGTGGCTGCTGTACGACCAGGAGTCGCCCTCGGCGGCGGCCGGCCGGGGCCTCGGCCAGGCCCGCATCTGGACCCAGGACGGCCGGCTGGCCGTGACCGTCATCCAGGAGGGTGTCGTCCGCGTTCCGCGCGCCTGACGGACACCTCGGCGGGTCTCAGTCCCACCAGAAACCCCAGAGGTTGCTGCCGGTGACCGCCTCGTCGGCGTAGGCCCGGATCGTGCCGCAGCCCTGCCATATGTTGTCGGGCGCGAAGGCGAAGTGCTCCGCGGCCACCGGCAGCGCCCCGGCGACCGTACGCGGCGGGGCCGCGACCGAAACGTACAGCTCGTCGAAGCCGAGGGCGACGACGCGGGCGCCGAACCGGTCCTCCCAGGACCGCAGGACCGCGCTGATGCGGGCGGTGTCGTTCTCGTGGTTGGTCGGCCCGCACCAGCCCATCGCCGTGGGTACGTCGGCTCCGCGGGCCGCGGGAACCAGCGCGAGCCGCGGACTCGGCAGGGACCCGCTCCCGATCAGCTCGTCCGCCAGCTCGCGGGCCGCGGCCTCCGGATCCGCCGCGTCCGGCCCGCCCGCCGGCCCGGGCTCCGCGAGCCCCGGCCAGTCACGGCCGAAGGGGGCGATGAGCTCCTCACCCTCCTCCCCCTCCTCGGGGTCGGGGACCACACCGTGCCAGAACTCGCGCAGCACCGGCTCGACGTGGTGGTCGTCCGGGTCGGACATCCGCCACGGCCTCAGCTCCCGGTCCCGCCACCACTCCTCCAGGCCCCGCCGGCCCTGGAACAGCACCGCCTGCAACCCGGCGGCGGCCAGGGCCGGACTGCGGTGCGCGGCGAGCGCCCCCACCCCCAAGGGCCCGTCGGAGACCCACAACAGCGGCTCCCCCCGCACGCTCAGCACCCCACCGGCGGGCAACTCCAGCCCCAGGGAGCCCCCTTGCGGATCGCCGACCAGCACGGCCAACGAGTGGTGCACCTTCGGCGACTTCGGCGACTTCGGCGTCTTCGACATACGACCGACCGTAACCACCGCCACTGACAACGAGCCCTACGCGTCCTGCAGGCCGCGCTGTCGGTGAACGACGGAGGGGGTGAGGCCCTCGCGGACCTCACCCCCTCACTGGTCGACCCGGGTCAGAGGACGATGTCGTATCCGGTCCAGCCGATACCGATCAGGGTGCTGCCGGTGCCGGTGAAGTCGTGGAGCTCCCCGGTACGGGTCACGCCGACTTGTTCCGGCTTGCCGTCGTTGTTGAGGTCGCCGGCGAACGGGCTCCATTCACCGTTCCACCAGCCCTCGCCGACGACGCTGGGGCTGCCGAGGCTGATGGAACCGTTGCTGGTGTTCGGGTAGAGGTAGAGCTTGCCGTTGTTGCGGTGCGCCAGAACGTCGATCTTGTTGTCGTTGTTCAGATCGGCGAACCGGAGGGTGGGCCAGTCCGCAGTCCACCAGCCGACGCCGATGGAGAACCGGCTGCTGAGGGCTTGGGTGCCGGTGCCGCCACCGTGGGGGTAGACCCACAGGTTGCCGCCGCCGTCACGGCCGATGACGTCCGTGCGGCCGTCGCCGTTCATGTCCCCGAAGCCGAGGTCCGGGTAGATGTTCCAGCCGGTACCGATCAGCACGGGGTTGTTGAGCGTGTTGGTCCCGGTCCTTCCGGTACCGGGGTACACCCACAGGTCCCCGAGATGGTTCCGCGCGACGATGTCGGTGTATCCGTCGTTGTTGAAATCGGTGGTGTACACGTTCGTCCAGTGGTCACGCCACCAGCCGTTGCCTGCGAGGTACCGGTCGCCGAGCGTTTTGGTGCCCGTACCGCCGGTGCCGGGATAGATCCAGAGGTGACCGTTGACATCGCGGACCGCCACGTCCGTGTAGCCGTCGCCGTTGTAGTCCGGCCGGCTCTGGGAGCCGCTGGTCCACAGGCTCTGCCCGGAGGCGCTGTAGACGACGAGCACGCCGCGGGGCTGCAGTACCGCATAGGAGTACGGAGTGCTCGTCTTGCTGCTCCACAGTTCCGTCTTGCCGTCGGCCGCGTAGACGGCGAAGTTGCCGTCACTCTGCATACGGGCCGTGGCGCCCGGGCTCTTGGTCCCGGTGGCCCACAGCTGCTTGTTGTCCTTGCTGAAGAGCACGAGGTTGCCGTCGGCCTGCATCAGCAGCTTGGAGTTGCCGCTGGAGAACTCCTGCCCCGACGCCAGTGTGGTGCCGCTGGGGATGCGGGCGCCCGGCACTCCGTCGATCTCGAAGCGGGGCGTGAAGGAGCCGACGGTGCTGCCGTCGGCGGAGAGCTTCCCCGGCCAGCCGACCATGGTGTTGTCGGCCTGACGGGCCCACAGGTCGGGGACACCGTCACCGTTGAGGTCGCCGGCGGAGCTGACCTGCGGGTAGCCGGCCTGCGTCACGCCGGAACCCACCCTGCTGCGCGTCTGAGTGCCCCACGTGGCCAGGTCGACCGCCTGACCCTCCTCCGGG
Source organism: Streptomyces sp. NPDC029164 (assembly GCF_055563995.1). NCBI lineage: Bacteria > Bacillati > Actinomycetota > Actinomycetes > Kitasatosporales > Streptomycetaceae > Streptomyces > Streptomyces sp. NPDC029164. Next base: position 44,676 of record NZ_JBVHWW010000004.1, read on the forward strand.
CTCTTCTTTCCGTAGGTGCGCAAAATGTCGCCGTTGGCGTTGTCCCTCAGCCACAGGTCGGGCACGCCGTCCTTGTTGAGGTCACCCGGGGCGATGACCGAGTACTTGTCCCAGTCGGTGCCGCCGACCAGCACGGGTGCTTCGAGTGCGCCCCAGAGGGTGTTGTAGTAGGCCCAGAGCTTGTTTCCCTGCTTGACGAGGATGTCCGGAACCTTGTCGCCATTGAGGTCACCAGGGGTGATGATCTGCTCGGCGTCGGACCAGTGGTCGTCCTGGGGCCGGTCCGCGGTCTTCTCGGTGTGGTTGTCGACGGTGCCCTGGCCGTTGTTGTCGTAGACCCACAGCGTCTTACGGGTCATGCCGGCCTGCTGCTCGAGAGCGATCATGTCGTTGTAGCCGTCATCGTTCCAGTCACCCAAGGCTGCCACCTGCGAGCGGGCGAAGGAGTTGGCGGAGCTGACCGTTGCAGAGAACTTGCCGTTGCCCTGGCCGGTGTAGGTCAGGAGGCTGCCGAAGAGGTCGCTGCTCCAGATGTCGCGGAAGCCGTCGCCGTTGAGGTCGTGGGGCACGTCCACCGTTGCCGTGCGCGCCGCGTAGAACTGGTAAGCAGCGGTGTCGGACCGGTTACCGGCGGCGTCCTGGCTGAAGGCGTAGACGAAGTGCGGGCCCGCGCCGGGCGGGGTGAGCTTCGCGGTGAACGATGTGCCCGCGGCGACGGAGGTGCTCTTCACCTCCGGGTCCCAGTCGGTGTAGTAGCCGTACCAGGTGACGTCCTTGTCACCGTTGGCGGAGAGGACGAAGTCCCCTTCCTGACGGGCCTTGCCGGTGCCTTGGGGCCAGCCGTTCCTCCCATCGGGGAAGGCGGTGGAGGTGATCTTCGGTGCCTCCGCCGGACGGTTACGGTCCACGGTGAACTTGCACGTCTGGGCCCAGGCCGACTGCGCACCTTCCTGGTCGGTCGTACGCGCCTTCCAGGTGTAGATCCCGTCGGGGAGGGAAGCGTCGGGCACGTTCCAGGTCGCGACCTTGCCGTTGTTGGCCGGAACGTGCTGGCTGGCGACGGGGGCGCTCTGGCCGTCCCTGAAGATCTGGAACTCGGTGCTCAGGTTCCCCGAATCGCGGTCTGAGATCGTCGCGTTCACGCTGATGGTGGCATTACCGATCGAGCCGCCCTGGACGCAGGGCACCCAGGGAGAGGTCCCCAGGTCGGACGGCGTGTCCGGCGGATTGTTGTACTCGATCTCCAGCGTCATGGTCTTCGCGTCGAAACGCTTCCACTGGAACTCGTCGGTCTCGTCCGACGCGAACAGCCCCAGGGTCACGCTCGACCAGTGGTTGGCCGCGGACTGCTGCAGACGACTACGGCATGGTCGACTGGCAGTCGAGCACCGGTGACACCGCCAAGACCGGCGACGAGTCCTGCACCAGGACCACCTACGCACGCAACACCGCCACCTGGATCCTGGACCGGCAGAGCCACGTCGAAACCGTCGCGCTGCCCTGCGAAACCACCGGCACTCCGGCCGACGTCATCAGCGATACCCGGACCTACTTCGACAACGGCACGCTCGGCACCGTACCCGGCACGGGTCTGGTGACGAAGACCGAGAAGATCAACGGCAAGGGCGACGGCTACGACACCACGTCGAGCATCCCGTCCAACTGCGGTGCGACCAAGAACCAGCTCTGCTACGACATGTACGGCCGAGCGCTGGCGGCCGCCGACGCCTACGGAAAGGTCACCACCACCGCATATACGCCGGCCACCGGCGAGGTCCCGACCGCGATGACGGCGACCAACGCGCTGGGCCACACCGTCACCAGCCAGCTCGACCCGCTCCGCGGTCAGGCCACCAAGGTCACCGACCCCAACGGCAAGGTCGTCACGACGGCGTACGACGCCCTGGGCCGGGTGACGAAGGTCTGGGTCCCGAACTGGACCGCGGAGGCCAACCCGGACCTGCCGAGCCGGGTATTCGAGTACACCGTCCGCAACAGTGGTCCCAACGTCGTCACGTCCAAGACGCTGACCCACGACTACAAGTACTCCGTCGTCCACTCCATCCAGGACGGTCTGCTGCGCGAGCGCCAGACGCAGACCCAGTCGCCCGACCTGGCCGGCCGTCTGGTCACGGAGACCTTCTACGACACCCGCGGCCTGGCGTGGCGTTCCTCCGGTACGTACTACGCCGACGGCACTCCTTCGCCCGGTCTGGTCACGGGACAGGAGCTCAACTACCCGGCCTCCACCGACATCCTCTTCGACGGTGCCGGCCGCCCGACCGCGGTGATCGCCAAGAAGTTCGGCACCGAGACCAAGCGCACCACGACCAGCTACACCGGCGACACCACCACGGTCAGCCCGCCCCCGGGCGGCACCACGACCACCACCGTCGTCGACGCGCTGGGTCGCACGGTCGAGGCCAAGCAGTACACCGACCCGGCCCGAACCACCTCACAGTCGACCCTCTACACCTACAACAGGCTCGGCCAGCTGAGCCAGGTCACCGACCCAGGCAACGCCAAGTGGACGTACACCTACGATGTCCGCGGCCGTCAGGTCGAGGCGAACGACCCGGACAAGGGCGTCACCAAGACCGCCTACGACGCCGGTGACCGCGTCAGCGACGTCACCGACGCGCGCGGCGTCACCCTGCACACCGACTACGACGACCTCGGCCGTCCCGTCGCCACCAAGCAGGGCGCGACGACGCTGACCTCGTCCGTCTACGACACCGTGGCCAAGGGCCAGCCGGCCAAGTCCACGCGCTACGTCGACGGCAAGGCGTACACCTCGGAGGTCCTGGCCTACAACGACCTCTACCAGCCTCTCGAATCCCAGGTCACCGTCCCGTCCACCCCCGACACCGGCGCACTTGCCGGCACCTACAAGTGGACGAACACCTACAACATCGCCGGCCAGGTCCTCACGACCAAGCACCCGGCCATGGGCGGCCTCCCGGCCGAGACGGTCGGCAGCACCTACAAGACGGTCTCCGGCCTGCTGAACAACATGGGTGCCGGCAGCAGCCGCCTCGTCGCGGCGATGACCTACGACCACTACGGCCGCACGATCCGCCAGGAGCTGGGCGCGTCGGGCCAGCGCCTGTACCGGTCCCACGAGTTCGACGAGCACACCGGCGCTCTCACCCGCACCTACGCCGACCGGGACCTCGCCCCTCAGCGGATCGAGGACACCAAGTACACGAACGACCCCGTCGGCAACCTGACCGCCATCGCCACCGCCTACGGCCAGGACATCACTCGGACGACCGACACCCAGTGCGTCAACCTCGACGCACTGCGCCGCATCACCCAGGCCTGGACCAACAAGGGAGAGACCTGCGCGGCCACTCCGTCGGCGACCGTCATCGGTGGCGAGGACCCGTACTGGACCACGTACACCTACGACGCCGTCGGCAACCGCAAGACGGAGACCAAGCACAAGACCGCCTCGGGCCCGACCGCGGACACCGTCCGCACGTACGCGCCGTCGACCGCCGGGAAGCACGACCTGCCCAAGGTCGCCCAGACCGGCACCGACCCGCACGAGGAAACCTTCACCTACGACGCGGGCGGCAACACCAAGACCCGCAAGAGCGGCACCGGTGAAACCCAGTACCTCGACTGGGACGCGGAGGGACGCCTCAAGTCCCTCGTGCAGGGCACGTCCACCGACTCGTTCGTCTACGACGCGACCGGTAACCGCATCCTGCGCAAGGAGAAGGACGCCACCACCCTCTACCTGCCGTCCGGCAACGAGCTGAAGCTCGACAAGACGGGGACGCTCACCGGGACCCGCTACTACGGCGACGTCGCGATGCGCACGGGTGGCAAGCTCACCTTCACCCTCGCCGACCACCACAACACCAGCACCACGCAGATCACCGCCGACACGACCCAAACGGTCACCCGCCGCAAGACGGGCCTCTTCGGAGAAACGCGCGGCACCCAGCCGACGGCGTGGACCGGCGAGAAGACCTTCGTCGGAGGCACCAAGGACAACGACAGCGGCCTGACCCACATCGGCGCTCGCGAGTACGACCCCCTGATCGGCCGATTCATCTCCGTCGACCCGATCATGGACCTCAAGGACTCCCAGCAGCTCCACGGCTACACCTACGCCGCGAACAACCCCTTCACCTTCTCCGACCCTGACGGCCTCAAGTACTTCGAAGGTAACAACAGCGACCAGGGTTTCGAATCCAAGCCCCAAAGCGTCGTCCAAGCCGCGACCAAGTACAGCACGGGCTACGGCACGCTGTATTCCCGGCGCATCCAGCGTTGCGGCATGTACTGTGTACCGCCCAAACGCAAGCAGACAGGGCTCTACGTCAAGGCTCCCGGCGGTCGTAGCCAGCAGGAGATTGTGAGTCAGGCACTCCGCTTGGAGCAGGACTACCTCGGTCGCCAGACGTGGCCACTCAACTGGGTTCCGGAGGACGGGGCTAACGCAGAAGCGGACTCGCTGCACAAGCCGAATCTCGCGGAACGCGATACCTGTACGCACGATCCGGTGGAATGCTGGAAGGCCCGCGAGATAAAGCTGTGGGCTGAGAAGGAATCCACAGAGGAAAACAAGCGCACAGGGCTGAACAGCAACGCCTACCGGCACGCCCTGTGGCAGGCCAGGCTGACGCTCGAGCTCGGTGAGGATAGAGCAATCGTGTGGGCCGACGCCCATGAGGCATACCTGCAGGAGGGAGAGCGGCCTGATCAGTTGGCGGACCTTTACAACAACGTCCGTGGAAGGGAAATCGGCAACCGTGTCCTCGCGCGGGCGCTGGCTACCAAACTCCGGGTTGGTACCCCGCACTTCAATGCCCAAATCATCGAAGAGGCGAAGGCGTACGTGAAGTCGGGTGAATTCGCCCAACGTGCATTCTTCGAGTAGGGAGATCACGGTGACAGGTATGAGAAGGAGCGTTTGGTGAGCATTCGCCCGCGACGGCCCGCCTGGTGGTTCACAGGTGTGGCAGTGCTCTTCGTAGTTTTGCTGGCCGCCTTCCAGATAGACCTCGGCGAGGACCGCAGCGCCTCGCTCTCGGTCACCGATGTGGAGGGGACCTGGACGAGCACGAACGGCGGCCGTTTGACGGTCCGGCCTGACGGTTCCGCGGACCTGGAAAGGGTGACTCGGCCCGGGCCGGACTGCGGGCAGGTGGCCGGGGCAGCAGGTCGCGACTACACCGGGCCGGCGAAGTGGGTCTTCGACACCTATCCCGACGAGAGGCCGGGGATCAGGTTCGACTACCAGGGACCCTCCACTGGAAAGCCGTGCAAGGTCTACCTGGTGGTCGTGCCGCTCAAGGACGGTACGAAGGGGTTCCTCCCCCAGGACACGGACGGCGTTCGCTACGTGCGCTCGGCCGGGCCCGAGGACTGACCGCAAGGGTCGGGACGAGGTTCGAAGCCGCTCCCCCTCGACGTCACTCGCCCCTTCCGAGAAGAGGGCGCAACGAAGCCCCGGCCGGGATACCGGTCGGGGCTTTTCGGTGGCCGCCGTGCTATTCGCCCGGCAATCCCGCCGCGTTGAGCAGGTACGCCACCAGCGGGTCGTAGTGGCGGGGGTCGCGGACGTGGTCGTCCAGGGGGACGGCGACCTGGAGGGTGCCTTCGGCTTCGCCGAGGAAGAGGGCCGGGTCGTTGCAGTCCGCGTAGCCGACCGCGTCCAGGCCGCGCTGGGCCGCGCAGCCGGCCCAGCCGTGGTCGGCGACGACCAGGTCCGGCTGCGGGCGGTTCTCGGCCGTCAGGCCGTTCAGGATCGCGGCCATCGGCTCGGGCGAGTGGGTGTGCCACAGGGTGGCGCCGCGCTCCAGTACGGCGACGTCCGCGAACTGCCACACCGAGCCCTCGTCGGCCACCAGGCCCGACGGGATGACGACGATCTCGCAGCCCGCGGCGCGCAGGGCCGCCGCCGTGGCCCGGTGGACGTCCAGCAGCCCGCCCGGGTGGCCGGTGGCGAACAGCACGCTCTGCCGGTCCAGCGCCGCCTTGCGCAGCCGCGCCGCCAGCCGGTCCAGGCCGGCCACGGTCAGCTCCGGGTCGATGGTGTCCTGGCCGTACCGGAAGGCCGGGTCGTCCACGACCCCGCACCGCTCCGCCATCACGGCGAGGACGTCCTGCTCGTCCGTCCACCGGTCGCCCAGCTCCAGCCCGAGCCAGTAGTGCCGGTCGCCGTTGGCGAGCTTGCGGTAGTGGGAGAGGTTGTTCTCGCGCGGCGTCGCCACCTGCCCGGCGATCCGCGTACGGACCAGATGGTCGATGAGTTCGGCACGGCTCGGCGGCTCTATCGGCTTCGGCATACGGGCCATTCTGCCGCCGCCCGGGCGGAGGCGGCGCGTCCATTCCGGTCGGCGGACGCCCGGGGTCATGCCGACAGCGCCCCGAACGCCCCGTGCGCGAGGCGGCGCAGCAGCGATTCCGTCGCCTCCCGGCCCAGGGCCGCCAGGTGGGGGGTGGAGTTCAGCAGGCCGAAGACCGCGTGCACGGAGACGCGCACCTCGGCCTCGGCGACCTCCGGGTGCAGTTCCCGTACGACCTCCACCCACAGCTCCACGTACTGGCGCTGCAGCTGCCGTACGAGCTTGCGGTCGGCCTCCCGCAGCCGGTCGAGCTCCCGGTCGTGCAGCGTGATCAGCGCCCGGTCGTCGAGGGCGAAGTCGATGTGTCCGTCGATGAGGGACGACAGGACCCGCTCCGGGGCGCCCGCCGCCTCCGCCACCCGGTGTCGGCCGCCGGTCAGCAGCCGCTCGCTGATGCCGACGAGCAGCTCGGCGAGCATGGCGTCCTTGCCCGCGAAGTGCCGGTAGAGGCCGGGGCCGCTGATGCCCACCGCGGCGCCTATCTCGTCGACGCCGACACCGTGGAATCCGCGCGCGGCGAAGAGGCGGGCGGCCTCACTGAGGATCTGCTCGCGACGGGTGGGGGCGGCCGCTCTGGTGCTCATGGGAAACCATTCTAGACAGGGCCGTTAGCGCTCGTTAACCTAGGCCGTACATGCGTTAACGCTCATTAACAGCGTGCACCGAGCAAGGGAGCTCGACCGATGCAGCAGGCACCAGTGCTGACGAGCGCCGCGGACCCGGCGTCCGAGGCCTGGCGGACCAACGAGGCCGCCCACCGCGAGCTGACCGAGGGCCTGCGCGCCCGGCTCGACGCGGCCCGGCTCGGCGGCGGCGAGAAGGCCCGCGCCCGCCACACCGCCCGCGGGAAGCTCCTCCCCCGCGACCGCGTGGACACCCTCCTCGACCCCGGATCGCCCTTCCTGGAGCTGGCCCCGCTGGCCGCCGAGGGCATGTACGGGGGCGCCGCCCCCGCCGCCGGGGTCATCGCGGGCATCGGCCGGGTCAGCGGCCGCGAGTGCGTGATCGTCGCGAACGACGCCACCGTCAAGGGCGGCACGTACTACCCGATGACCGTCAAGAAGCACCTGCGCGCCCAGGAGGTGGCCCTGGAGAACCGTCTCCCCTGCCTCTACCTGGTCGACTCGGGCGGCGCCTTCCTCCCCATGCAGGACGAGGTCTTCCCCGACCGGGAGCACTTCGGCCGCATCTTCTACAACCAGGCGCGCATGTCGGGAGCCGGCATCCCGCAGATCGCCGCCGTCCTCGGCTCCTGCACGGCGGGCGGGGCGTACGTACCGGCCATGAGCGACGAGGCCGTCATCGTCCGCAACCAGGGCACGATCTTCCTCGGCGGGCCGCCGCTGGTGAAGGCCGCCACCGGCGAGGTGGTCACGGCGGAGGAGCTCGGCGGCGGCGAGGTCCACTCCCGGATCTCCGGCGTGACCGACCACCTCGCGGAGGACGACGCGCACGCGCTGCGGATCCTACGGAACATCGTGGCGACCCTCCCGGAGCGCGGGGCCCTGCCCTGGTCGGTCGAGGCTCCGGAGGAGCCCAAGGTGGACCCCTACGGGCTGTACGGCGCGGTCCCCGTCGACTCGCGCACCCCGTACGACGCCCGCGAGATCATCGCGCGGATCGTGGACGGGTCCCGCTTCCAGGAGTTCAAGTCCGAGTTCGGACAGACCCTGGTCACCGGCTTCGCCCGGATCCACGGACACCCGGTCGGGATCATCGCCAACAACGGCATCCTGTTCGCCGAATCCGCCCAGAAGGGCGCGCACTTCATCGAGCTGTGCGACCAGCGCGGGATCCCGCTCCTCTTCCTCCAGAACATCTCGGGCTTCATGGTCGGCAAGGACTACGAGGCGGGCGGCATCGCCAAGCACGGCGCCAAGATGGTGACGGCCGTGGCCTGCACCCGGGTGCCGAAGCTGACGGTGGTGGTCGGCGGCTCGTACGGCGCCGGCAACTACTCGATGTGCGGCCGGGCGTACTCGCCCCGCTTCCTGTGGATGTGGCCCAACGCCAAGATCTCCGTGATGGGCGGCGAGCAGGCGGCCTCGGTCCTCGCCACCGTCAAGCGCGATCAGATCGAGGGCGCGGGCCAGGAGTGGCCGGCCGAGGACGAGGAGGCCTTCAAGGCCCCGGTCCGCGCGCAGTACGAGGAGCAGGGCAACGCCTACTACGCCACGGCGCGGCTGTGGGACGACGGGGTCATCGACCCGATGGAGACCCGGCAGGTGCTGGGACTGGCCCTGACCGCGTGCGCGAACGCCCCGCTGGGCCAAAAGGATCAAACGCAGCCGGGCTTCGGCATCTTCCGTATGTGACGTGAGGACCTCACTGATGTTCAGCACTGTTCTGGTCGCGAACCGCGGCGAGATCGCGGTCCGGGTCATCCGCACGCTGCGGGAGCTCGGCATCCGCTCCGTGGCCGTCTTCAGCGACGCCGACGCGGACGCCCGGCACGTACGGGAGGCCGACACGGCCGTCCGGATCGGCCCGGCGGCGGCCGCCGAGAGCTACCTGTCGGTGGAGCGGCTCCTCGACGCCGCCCGGCGCACGGGCGCCGAGGCCGTCCACCCGGGCTACGGCTTCCTCGCCGAGAACGCGGCCTTCGCCCAGGCCTGCGCGGACGCCGGGCTGGCCTTCATCGGGCCGCCGGCCTCCGCCATCTCCCTGATGGGCGACAAGATCCGCGCGAAGGAGACGGTGAAGGCGGCGGGCGTGCCCGTGGTCCCCGGCTCCTCCGGAAGCGGCCTGACCGACGCCGAACTGGTCGCCGCCTCCCAGGAGATCGGCATGCCGGTACTGCTGAAGCCCTCGGCGGGCGGCGGCGGCAAGGGCATGCGGCTGGTACGCGACGAGGCGGTGCTGGCCGAGGAGATCGCGGCGGCCCGCCGCGAGGCGAAGTCCTCCTTCGGCGACGACACCCTGCTGGTGGAGCGGTGGATCGACCGCCCGCGGCACATCGAGATCCAGGTGCTGGCCGACGCCCACGGGAACGTGGTGCACCTCGGCGAGCGCGAGTGCTCGCTGCAGCGCCGGCACCAGAAGGTGATCGAGGAGGCGCCGTCGGTCCTGCTCGACGAGAAGACGCGGGCGGCGATGGGCGCGGCGGCGGTCGACGCGGCCCGCTCCTGCGGGTACGTCGGCGCGGGCACGGTGGAGTTCATCGTCCCGGGCGGAGACCCCTCCTCCTACTACTTCATGGAGATGAACACCCGCCTCCAGGTCGAGCACCCGGTGACGGAGCTGATCACCGGGCTGGACCTGGTGGAGCAGCAGCTCCGGGTGGCGGCGGGCGCCCCGCTGGGCTTCGACCAGTCCGGGGTGACGCTGACCGGGCACGCGATCGAGGCCCGCGTCTGCGCGGAGGACCCGGCGCGCGGGTTCCTGCCGTCCGGCGGCACCGTCCTGGCCCTCTCGGAGCCGGACGGCGGGGCCGTGCGCACGGACTCCGGGCTGACGGCGGGCGTGCCGGTGGGGTCGACGTACGACCCGATGCTGTCGAAGGTCATCGCGTACGGGCCGGACCGCGCCAGTGCGCTGCGCTTGCTGCGGGGGGCGCTGGCGGACACCGTGATCCTGGGCGTCCAAACGAACGCGGGCTTCCTGCGCCGCCTGCTGGCGCACCCGGACGTGGTCTCGGGCGACCTCGACACCGGGCTGGTGGAGCGCGACCTCACCGAGCTCCTCCCGGAGGGGGTCCCGGACGAGGTGTACATGGCTGCGGCGCTCCTGGCGCAGCCCCTGACGAAGCCCAGGCAGGAGGGATGGGTCGACCCGTTCGACGCCTCCGACGGCTGGCGCCTCGGCGGCACGCCGGCCTGGGCGGTGCACCACTTCCGGCTACCCGGCCAGGATCCGGTGCGGGTTCGTACTCGCCCCCTGGGGACGGACTCCGAGCTGCTCATCTCTGACTCGGCCGGGCCAAATCCAGCCCCGCCGGCGTTTGAGGCGCGGTGGGGGGGGGGGGGGGGGGGGGGGGGGGGGTGGAGGGGGGGGGGGGGGGGGAGGGGGACACACCCAACCCCGACGGAAACCCACGGAAATGGACCAGCCCCCTTACCCTCCCCCCCCCCCCCCCCCCCCCCCACCCCCCCCCCCCTCCCCCCCCCCCCTCCCCCCCCCCCCCCCCGCCCCCGCCGCCGCCCCCCCCCCCCGCGGCCGGACTCCTCGTACACGCCGTCCTCGCCCTGTCCCGCGCATCCGCGCATGCGCGGCCCTGACGGGACAGGGACGACCACCGACCTTCGGAGCCGCCGCCGAGGCGCTGTACCCGTACCCCGCCCCATCCACCCACCCGTCCGCAAGGAGAAACAGACATGACCGGCCAGCCAACCAACCAAGGGGTCACGCGATGAGGGTGCTGCTGATCGGAGCCAACGGATACCTCGGCCGCTACGTCGCCGACCGGCTGCTCGCCGACCCCGCCGTCCAGCTCACCGCGCTCGGCCGCGGCGACGACGCCGACGTCCGTTTCGACCTCGCCACCGGCAGCCCCGGCGCGCTCACCCGCTTCCTCGACGCCGTCCACCCGGGCGTCGTCATCAACTGCGCCGGCGCCACCCGGGGCGGGGCCCGGGAACTCACCCGGCACAACACCGTCGCCGTCGCCACGATCTGCGAGTCGCTGCGCCGCAGCGGCTGCGGGGCGCGGCTCGTCCAGCTCGGCTGCGCCGCCGAGTACGGGCCCAGCCAGCCCGGATCCTCCACGGCCGAGGACGCCGTGCCGAGACCCGGCGGGCCGTACGGCGTCAGCAAACTGGCCGCCACCGAGCTGGTGCTGGGCTCCGGCCTGGACGCCGTCGTCCTGCGGATCTTCTCGCCCGTCGGCCCCGGCACCCCCGCCGGATCCCCGCTCGGCCGGCTCGCCGAGGCCATGCGCCGCGCGATGCAGGCGGGCGACGGCGAGCTCAAGCTCAGCGGGCTCGGCGTGCAACGCGACTTCGTGGACGTACGGGACGTGGCGCGGGCCGTGCACGCCGCCTCCCTGTCCGCGGCTCAGGGCGTCGTCAACATCGGCACCGGCCGCGCGGTCCGGCTGCGCGACGCGGCCGCCGTCCTGGCCCGGGTCGCCGGGTACGGAGGCGCCCTGCACGAGCTGGACGTCCCGCACGGCGGATCCCCGCAGGGCCACCACCCGGGCCGGCCGGTCGGGCTCGCCTCCATCGGAGCCCCCCGCTCCGAGGCCACCGCGGAGCAGCTCTCCGGCGCGGCTCCCCAGCCGTACCCGTACCCCGACGGCTGCGGGGCCTGGCAGCAGGCGGACGTCCGTACCGCCCGCGACCGGCTCGGCTGGCGGCCCCGGATCAACCTGGAGGAATCCCTCGCGGACATCTGGATGGAGGCGGCGTGCCGCATCTGACCACACCGCCGGGGCCGGTGACCGCCGCCGCGGCCGAGGCCGGCCGCCTCGGCCTCGGCATCCCCGGCTACGCGCACCCCCTGCTCGCCCCCGTCGAGTGGGCCGAACTGACCCGCCCCGGCACCCCGTTGCACTGGGCCGTGCTCAACGTCACGGACGGCCCCGGCGGGCGGCCCGACCCGCACTGCACGGAAGCGGCGGCGAAGCTGCGCTGCGCGGGCGGCACGGTCCTCGGCCATCTCGCGATGCGGGACGGATCGCGGTCGTTCGGGGAGCTGGTCTCCGACGCCCACCGCTTCCGCGACTGGTACGGGGTCGGCGGCTTCTACCTCGCCGGGACCCCGGCCGACAAGGCGGACCTGGCCTCGGTGTGCCGGGTCGTCGAGACCCTGCGCGGTCTGGGGGAGGACCTGCGGATCGTGCTCGGGCACGGCACGCACCCGTACGAGGGCTACGCGGAGGCCGCCGACCAACTGGTCACCTTCTCCGGGCCGTGGGCCGACTACCGGTGGTCGCAGGTGGCGGAGTGGACCGCGGACCATCCGGCGGAGCGGTTCTGTCACCTGGTCCACGGGGTGCCGCGCACGCACCTGGAGGAGGCGATGCGGATCGCCCGCTGGCAGGGCGCGGGCACCATCTGGTTCACGGACCGGCGCGCGGTCGGCGACCGTGACCCGTGGGCCTCGATGCCCGGGTACTGGGACGAAATCGTCTCAAGAATTGGGACAGGTGTCTTGGAATGAAGACGGGCGTGGCAGTGTTACGGAGAGAACCACCGTTAAGACGTCACCATCTACGGAGTCCCCGTGTCGCTGCCACCCCTGGTCGAGCCAGCTGCTGAGCTCACCGTTGACGAGGTCCGTCGGTACTCCCGCCACCTGATCATCCCCGATGTCGGGATGGACGGCCAGAAGCGCCTGAAGAACGCCAAGGTGCTGGCCGTGGGCGCGGGCGGCCTCGGCTCGCCCGCCCTCATGTACCTGGCCGCGGCCGGCGTCGGCACGCTGGGCATCGTGGAGTTCGACGAGGTCGACGAGTCGAACCTGCAGCGCCAGATCATCCACAGCCAGGCGGACATCGGCCGTTCCAAGGCCGAGTCGGCCCGCGACAGCGTGCTGGGCATCAACCCGTACGTGAACGTGGTCCTGCACGAAGAGCGGCTCGAAGCCGAGAACGTGATGGAGATCTTCAGCCAGTACGACCTCATCGTCGACGGCACGGACAACTTCGCCACGCGCTACCTGGTCAACGACGCCTGCGTGCTGCTGAACAAGCCGTACGTGTGGGGCTCGATCTACCGCTTCGACGGCCAGGCGTCGGTCTTCTGGTCCGAGCACGGCCCGTGCTACCGGTGCCTCTACCCGGAGCCCCCGCCGCCGGGCATGGTCCCGAGCTGCGCCGAGGGCGGCGTGCTGGGCGTGCTCTGCGCGTCCATCGGGTCCATCCAGGTCACCGAGGCCATCAAGGTCCTCACGGGTGTCGGCGAGCCGCTGGTCGGCCGCCTGATGATCTACGACGCCCTGGAGATGCAGTACCGCCAGGTCAAGGTCCGCAAGGACCCCGACTGCGCGGTCTGCGGTCCGAACGCGACCGTCACCGAGCTCATCGACTACGAGGCCTTCTGCGGCGTCGTGTCGGAGGAGGCCCAGGAGGCCGCGCTCGGCTCGACGATCACTCCCAAGCAGCTCAAGGAGTGGATCGACAACGACGAGCCCATCGAGATCATCGACGTCCGCGAGATCAACGAGTACGAGATCGTCTCGATCCCCGGCGCGAAGCTGATCCCCAAGGGCGAGTTCCTGATGGGCACGGCCCTCCAGGACCTGCCGCAGGACAAGCGCATCGTCTTGCACTGCAAGACGGGTGTCCGCAGTGCGGAAGTCCTCGCGGTCCTGAAGTCCGCGGGCTTCGCGGACGCGGTGCACGTCGGCGGCGGCGTCATCGGCTGGGTCCACCAGATCGAGCCCGAGAAGCCGGTCTACTGAGAAGTCACCCCGGAGGGGCCGTACCGCGCGCGTCGCGCGGTGCGGCCCCTCCGGCGTTGCGGCGTTCCCGGGATCCGGATCAGGCGCCCGCCGGAGCCTCCGGCGCGACGGGCGTCACCGTGGCGTCCGGGCTCGCGGTGCACACGGTGCCCGCCGCCGGCGTCTTCCCGTCCAGCAAGTACGTGTTCACGGCCTCCTGCACACAGGGGTCGCCGCTGTTGTACGCGCCGTGTCCCTCGCCCTTGTACGTGAGCTCCACGCCCACGCCGGGGCCGAGCCGCTCCACCATCTTGCGCGCGCCCTCGTACGGGGTGGCCGGGTCGCCGGTGTTGCCGATCACCAGGATCGGGGCGGAGCCGGGAGCCGACACGTCCGGGGTCTCGCTGGTGCCGGGCACGGGCCAGTCGGTGCAGGTCATCATCGCCCAGCCGAGGAAGTCCCCGAAGACGGGCGAGGCCGAACGGAACGCCGACAGCCCGGCCTTGGTCTCCGCCAGGGTGTAACGATCCTTGGAGTCCACGCAGTTGACGGCGGTGTTCGCGGCGCCGATGTTGCTGTAACGCCCTTGCTGGTCACGGCCGTTGAGCGCGTCGGACAGGGCCATCAGCAGCTGCCCCTGCCCGCCCTGGGCCTCGTCGATGCCCTGCTCCAGCAGCGGCCACAGCTCCTTGGAGTACAGGGCCTGAGCGATGCCGTTGGTGGCGGCGCTCTCGGTGAGCCGCCGGGCCCCGATGCCCGCGATGGGCTTCGCGGCCAGATCCTTCTGGAGCTTGATGATGGTGGCCTCGATCTCCTTGGGCGTGCTGCCCTGGAGCCGGCACTCGTCGCCGCGGTCCACGCAGTCCTGGGCGAAGTTGTCGAGGGCGAGCTGGAAGCCCTTGGCCTGGCCCATCGCCCCTTCCTCGGAGTTCTTGGTCGGATCCACGACGGCGTCGAAGACGGCCCGGCCGACGTTCTTGGGGAAGAGGTGGGCGTAGACCCCGCCGAGCTCGGTGCCGTAGGAGACACCGAAGTAGTTCAGCTTCTCGTCGCCGAGGGCCTGGCGGATGCGGTCCAGGTCGCGGGCGGCGTCGGGGGTGCCGACGTGGGGGAGGAGCTTGCCGGACTTGTCCTTGCAGGCCTTCTGGTACTTCTTGATGTTGTCGACGTAGGCCTTCTCCTCCTCCGGGGTGTCCGGGGAGGAGTCCTGCGCGTAGTACACGTCCAGTTGCCTGTCGCCCTCGCAGAGGACGGGGGCGCTGGCGCCCACCCCGCGGGGGTCGAAGCTGACCAGGTCGTAGCGGGCGCGCAGGGCCTCGTACTCCTTGGCGGCGCCGGGGAGGGTGGCGACGCCGGAGCCGCCGGGGCCGCCGAAGTTGAAGACCAGGGAGCCGAGACGATTCTTCTGGTCGCGGGCCTTGGCGCGGATCAGGGCGATCGGGATCGTCTCGCCGCCCGGATCGGCGTAGTCGAGGGGGACGTCGAGGGTGGCGCACTGCCAGTCCTTGGGCGGGACCGGGCCGCTGCCCTGGGCCGGGGTGGGAGCGCTGCACTCGCCCCACTTGAGGGGCTTGGCCGGCTTGGTGCCGTCAGCCGTCGGCCGGCTCCCTTCGCCGTCGTCGGAGCACGCGGCCGTGGAGAGCAGAGCGGCGGCGAGTGCGGCGGCGGCGGTGACCCGCCAGGCGTTTCTCGGCATGCCTCCATCCTGTGCGCCCTCCGCCGCCCCCGCCCGCGCGCTGACCCAAACGGGTCCGCCGCGCCCATCCCGACCCCTTCGGCCGCGCCGCGCATCCGGCCGCGCCGTGCACATTCAGCCCCGCCGGCGTTTGAGGCGCGGCCGCGGAGCGCCGTAGGGGTGCGGGGCGCGCCCCGCACCCGGAACCCGCCGACCGAGCCGGAGGCTAGATGGCTTCCTTGCGGGTCAGGAAGTTGAACGAGATCCACCCCGGCAGCACCGGCAACCAGAAGGTCATCAGGCGGAACAGCAGCACCGCCGAGATCGCGACCTCCTTCTCCAGCCCGGCCGCGATCAGCCCCAGCGTCAGGGTCGTCTCCACCGCGCCCATGCCGCCCGGCGTCGGCGCCGCCGAACCCAGCGCGTTGCCCGCCAGGAAGACCACCGCGATGCTCGCGTAGCTGATGGCCTCGCCGCCCCCGAACGCGCGGATCGACGCGTCCAGGCACATCACGAAGCAGCCCGTCAGCAGCAGCATCCCGCCGATGCCGGTCACCAGCTTCTTCGGCCGCTGCAACACGTCCAGCATGCGCGGCACCACACCCGCGAACAGCGCCCGTACCCGCGTCACGACGAACTTCCGCATGAACGGGACGGCCGTCACCACCAGCACCAGCACCGCCACCGTCAGCAGCCCCGCGATGACCGCCCGGGACGGGGTCATCTCGGGGGTCTTCTCGGTCCCGGTGAGATAGCCGAAGGACAGCAGCAGCAGGATGTGGCTGGCCAGCCCGAAGAGCTGCGAGGCGCCCACGCTCGCGACCGCGAGCCCGGGCCGGACCCCCGCCCGCTGCAGGAAGCGCGTGTTCAGCGCGACACCGCCGACCGCCGCCGGGGCCACCAGCTTCACGAACGAGCCGGCCACCTGCGCGATCACCGTCCGCAGGAAGGGCACCCGCTCCGGTACGAAGCCCAGCAGGCTCATCGCCGCCGCGAAGTACGTCAGCGCCGAGAAGGCGAGGGCCGCACCGACCCAGCCCCACTGCGCGTCGCCGACGATCGTCGCGAAGTCCACGTGGGCGAGCTGCGTGAGCAGGTAGTAAGCACCGAACGCGCCCGCGATGAACGACACGAGCGTGCGCGGCCGGATCCGCTCCAGCCGGGCCGGCTCCACCGGCGCCTGCGGACGGATCAGCAGCACCTGCTGGCGGATCTGGCTCAGCAGATCCTCCTCGCGGGCCCCGTCCAGCGCGTCGTCCAGGGCCTTCTTCTCGGCCTTCCGCTCGGCGGCCGCCGAGATCGAGGCGGGCGTGGCGGCCGGGCCGGCCGCGGCCGCGGACTCCGCCTCGCGCGCCGCCTTCGCCGCCCGCGAGGACTCCAGTACGGCCTCCCGCTGCCGCTCCGCCCGCTCCCGGGCCCGCTTGCGCAGCGTCGCCCGCGTGGAACGGCTCAGCGCGATCGGCTGGAGCAGCGGCAGACAGTCCGCCACCGCGTCCGGGCCGAGCACCGACACCGCCGAGGCCACCGCCCGCTCCGCGCCGACCCGCAGGCCGAGCGTGGTGAGCATCTGGGCGATGTCCATCCGGAGCACCAGATCGCCCGCGGCGATCTCGCCGCCCCGCAGGTCGGTGAGGATGACGTTGCCGGAACGATCCACCACCAGGGCGTCCCCGGTCAGCCGCCGGTGCGCGATCCGCCGCGACTGCAGGGCCCGTACCTGCTCCCACGCGTTGCGGATCAGCTCGTCGGTGATCTCCTCGTCGGGGACGGAGTCCATGGTCCGGCCGCCCAGGTGCTCGTAGACGAGCATCACCGCGTCCGGACCCAGCTCGGAGGTGGCGATCAGCTTCTGCGCGTTCGCCCCGGCCGCGATGGCCGCGTACGCGAGGAGCGCCTCCTGCTCCAGCGCCTGGCGCAGCGACAGCAGGCTGCGACCCGTGGTGATGCCGCGCAGCGTGAGCCGGCGCCAGACCCGGTAGAAGAAGCCCTGGGCCTGCTGCTCGCGGTCGACGACGGTCACGTCGAGCGGCGGGCCGTCCTCCAGGGTGACGTGGTAGCGCCGGCCCCGGTCGCTCACCTCGGACGCCTCCGGGCCCTCGGGCATCTCGGCGCGCATCGCACTGACCGGCTGGAAGCCGACCCGGCGCAGGCCGGCGAGGAGGTTCTGCCCGGTGGGGCGCACGTTGGGCGAGCCGACGGCGTACAGGGTGCCGTAGGCGACGCTCCAGCCGATCAGCACGGTGAGGATGATCGAGAAGGGTGTGGTGTACCCGTTGACCAGCATGGTGAGGGCGTTGAGCAGCAGGACCACCCACAGCGCCACGCGCCAGTGGGGTCTGCGGGTCATGCCGACGGCGGTCATGTACGCGATGACGGGCGCGAGGTAGCCGTGCACGGGGTCGGTGAGGGCCCCGCCGCCCGCCGAGCGGGTCAGGGCGTCCTGGATGGTGTCGGGGGCGGCCTGGGAGACCCACAGGTCGGTGGCGAGGGTGACGCCGTGCGCGAGGACGGCGGCGAGCACGCCGTCGGCGATGCGCAGCCCGTCGCGTTTGATCAGCCGCTCGATGGCGAAGGCGACGGGCAGCAGCAGCACCGCGATGCTGGACACCAGCGCCGCGACCTTGATCAGCAGGGCCGGCGCCTGGCCGGTGCCCTTGTTGATGTCCTCCTCGAGACCGACCGTGGTGCCGTGGGCGAAGGCGGCGATGGCGAGCAGGACGGCGATGCCGAGGACGCCGACGAGGAGGCGTACGAGGTCGGACGGCCGGTGCACGCGGGCGGCGAGCAGCGGCTCGTCGACCTCGACGCGGTCGGCGGCCGTGGGGGCGTGGCCGTGCGGCCCCTCCGCGTCGTCGCCCCCGCCGTCCGTACCGCTGCCGCCGGCGGTGCCGGGGACACCCTCGGCGCGCGGGGTTTTCGACGGGATCTCCGACGGGATCTCCGGCGTGGCCTCCGGAGCGGCCTCCGGGCGGGTCGCCGGAGCGGGTTCGGGGCGGGAGGCGGCGCCGTCGTCTGGGCGCGCGCCGTCGTCCGTCGCCGCGCCGTTCGGAGGGCTCACACCCTGCTCCTTCGTCGTCACATCCGTCTCTTCTTGATCACGTATCACCAGTCACCGCCCGGAAGATGGTGGCACGGACCGGCGGGCCAGCGGGGCATCAGGGTGCGCGCCGGTCCGGAACCCCGACTTCCGCCGGCGGGCCTCCGGCGTACTGCACCATGTGCCGAATGAGTGAGGAGCTGCCCGCGTACGCGGAGCACGTGCTTGAGGTGGCCGAGCGTATTCCGCCCGGCCGGGTGATGACATACGGGGACGTCGCCGAATGGCTCGGCGAGGGAGGTCCGCGCCAAGTCGGGCGTGTCATGGCCCTGTACGGGGGAGCCGTGCCCTGGTGGCGCGTGGTGCGGGCGGACGGCGTACCCCTGCCCGGCCACGAGCTGCGGGCCCTGGAGCACTACCGGGCCGAGGCCACCCCGCTGCGCCTGACGGCGGGCGGCGAGCCGCGGCTGGACATGCGCCGGGCGCGCTGGGACGGGGCCCCGGGAGACCCCGGAGGGGACGGCACGCGCGACGAGGCTCACACCTGACAGCTTCGGCCATGCGCGGCCCGGGCGGGCGATCGGGCGACCGTGCGAACGCCCGTCCGGGGTACCCGGGGGGACTGCGCGGCGTCGGCCGGTTGCCGTAGCGTTGCCTCTTCGGCCTCTCCGCGAGCCGTCACGGCAACACCCGCAGACCCACCAGGACCGGCACCCCACGTGATCACCTCTTCCTCCGAAAGCCACCGCGCCGAGCGGCGGCGTACGCGGACCCCTGACGCGTACCGCCTCGTGCGCACCGGGCCGGAACGGGTGGATCCCCCTGTGCTGGACGCAGCGCAACGGGCGGTGGTTGACCACACCGGCGGACCACTCCTGGTCCTGGCCGGACCGGGCACCGGGAAGACGACCACGCTGGTCGAGGCGGTGACCGCCCGGGTGGAGGCGGGAGCGGACCCCGCCCGCATCCTCATCCTCACCTTCAGCCGCAAGGCGGCGGTGGACCTGCGCGACCGGGCCGCCCTGCGGCTGGGCGGTGCGCGGGCCCCGCAGGCCACCACCTTCCACTCCTTCTGCTACGGCCTGGTCCGCGCCCACCAGGACACCGACCTGTTCGCCGACCCGCTGCGGCTGCTGTCCGGCCCGGAGCAGGACGTGATGGTCCGCACCCTCCTGGAAGGCCAGCGCCGGATCCGCTCCATCCGCTGGCCCGACGACCTGCGGGCGGCGCTGACCACGCGCGGCTTCGCCGACGAGGTCCGTGCGGTGCTGGCCCGCGCCCGCGAACTGGGCCTCGGCCCGCAGGCCCTCTCCTCCTTCGCCGACCGCATCGGCCGCCCGGACTGGAAGGCGGCGGCGGCCTTCCTCTCCGAGTACCTCGACGTCCTGGACCTCCAGGGCACGCTGGACTACGCGGAACTCCTCCACCGCGCGGTCCTCCTGGCGGAAGGCACCCCCGCCCTGTCCTCCGCCTACGACGCGATCTTCGTGGACGAGTACCAGGACACGGACGCCTCGCAGCTGCGGCTGCTGCGGGCCCTGGCCGGCCGGGGCGGCACGCTGGTCGCCTTCGGCGACCCCGACCAGTCGATCTACGCCTTCCGCGGCGCGGACATCAACAACATCCTCGACTTCGAGTCCGCCTTCCCGGGCGCGCGGGTCAAAGCCCTGACCGTCGGCCGCCGCTCCGGCGCGGCCCTGCTGACGGCGACCCGTCTGCTCACCGCCCGGATGCCGGTCCCGCGGCTGCCGGCCGCGGCGGTACGAGCCCACCGCGGCCTCCAGGCCACGCGGGAGGGCGGCGGCGTGGAGGTCTTCACGTACCCGACGGCCGGCGCCGAGCTGGACAACATCGCCGACATCCTGCGCCGGGCCCACCTGGAGGACGGCGTCCCGTGGCAGGACATGGCCGTCCTCGTCCGCGCCGGCGGCCGCACCCTCCCGGCGATGCGCCGCGCGCTGATCGCGGCGGGCGTCCCCACCGAGACCGACGGCACGGACACCCCCCTCCGCCACGAACCCGCCGTCACCCCCCTCCTGACCGCCCTCCGCCTCACCGCCACGGCAACCCTGCCCCCCGACACATCACCCGAGCCGGCAACCGCCCCCGAGGCCCCGGCCGCCGCAGGCGAGGCGGACCCGGGGCCGGGCCCCGAGGCGGCCGCCCCCGGCTCCGCCGAAGCGGAGGCCGCAGGCACCGCCGGGGCGGGCGCGGACGCCGCCGCGGGCGAGGTGGGGCCGGGCCCCGAGGGCGTCGACCCCGCCGGGGGCGTCGATCCCGCCGGGGGCGTGACGGCGGGGCCGGGCCCTGACACGGCCGACCCCGCCGGAGGCGTCGAGGCGGCCATCGCCCTGCTCACCTCCCCCCTCGGCGGCATGGACGCCGCCGACCTGCGGCGGCTCGGCCGGGCCCTGCGCGACGAGGAGCGCGCCGCCGGCGTCAAGGTGCCCGCACCCTCCGACGTACTGCTCGCGCGCGCCCTCGCCGAGCCGGAGCGGCTCACCGCGCACGACCCCGTCTACGCCCGCGGAGCGCAGCGCCTCGGCCTGCTCCTGCGCAAGGCCCGCGAGCTCCTCCAGGGCGGCGGCACCGCCGAAGAGGCCCTGTGGATCCTCTGGGACGGCACCCCCTGGCCCCAGCGGCTGGAGCGCAGCGCCCGCCGCGGCGGCGCCGCCGGCCGCAACGCCGACCGCGACCTCGACGCCGTCTGCGCCCTCTTCGACACCGCCGCCCGCGCCGAGGAGCGCACCGGCGGCCGCGGCGCGCTCAACTTCCTCGAACAACTGGAGGCGGAGGACATCGCCGCCGACACGTTGACGGCCCGCGCCACCCGCTCCGAAGCCGTCCGCCTGATGACCGCCCACCGTTCCAAGGGCCTGGAGTGGTCCCTCGTCGTCGTCGCCGGCGTCCAGGAGGGCCTGTGGCCCGACCTCCGCCGCCGCGGCTCCCTCCTGGAGGCCGACCGCATCGGCCGCGACGGCCTCGCCGAGCCCCTCACCCCCGGCGCCCTCCTCGCCGAGGAGCGCCGGCTCTTCTACGTCGCCGCCACCCGCGCCCGCGACCGCCTCGTCGTCACCGCCGTCAAGGCCCCCGCCGACGACGGCGACCAGCCCTCCCGCTTCCTCACCGAGCTCGGGGTCACCCCCAAGGACGTCACCGGCCGCCCCCGCCGCCCCCTCGCCGTGCCCGCGCTCGTCGCCGAGCTGCGCGCCACCACCGTCGACCCCGACGCCTCGCCCGCCCTGCGCGACGCCGCCGCCCGCCGCCTCGCCCGCCTCGCCGCGCTCACCGACGACGAGGACCGCCCGCTGGTCCTCGCCGCGCACCCGCAGCGCTGGTGGGGCCTGTACGAGCCCACCCGCAGCAGCGTCCCGCTCCGCGACCGGGACCGGCCCGTCGCCCTGTCCGGCAGCGCCTTGGAGCAGCTCGCCAACACCTGCTCCCTCCAGTGGTTCCTGGGCCGCGAGGTCAAGGCCGACACCCCCTCCACCGCCGCCCAGGGCTTCGGCAACGTCGTCCACGTCCTCGCCGACGAGGTCGCCTCCGGCCGCACCCCCGCCGACCTGGCCGTCCTCATGGAACGCCTCGACTCGGTGTGGGACGCCCTCGCCTTCGACGCGCCCTGGAAGTCCCGCCAGGAGAAGGACAACGCCCGCGCCGCCCTGGAACGCTTCCTGCGCTGGCACACCACCGACCGGGGGGGCAGGGCGGCCGTGGCCACCGAGCACGAGTTCGACGTCACACTCGAAGCCGGCGAGGTCGCCGTCCGCATCCGGGGTTCCATGGACCGGGTCGAATCGGACCCGCAGGGGCGTGCGTACGTCGTCGACTTCAAGACCGGCAAGTCCGCGCCCACCCGCGACGAGGTCGCCCGCCACCCCCAGCTCGCCGTCTACCAGCTCGCCGTCCGCGAGGGCGCCGTCGACGAGGTCTTCGACGGCCTGCGCCCCGCCCCCGGCGGCGCCGAACTCGTCCAGCTCCGCCAGGGCGCGGCCCAGCGCGACGGCGGCGACACCGTCCCCAAGGTCCAGGCCCAGCAGCCGCTCGACGGGGAGTGGGTCGGCGACCTGCTCGCGACCGCCGCGGGCCGGGTGCTCGACGAGCGGTTCGCGCCCGCCACGGGCAAGCACTGCGACCACTGCTCCTTCCGCAACGCGTGCAGCGCCCGCCCCGAGGGCCGCCAGACCGTCGAGTGAGCGGGACGGTCGGGGCTGTCGGTGGGGGCGGCTAGCCTTTTCAGGTGTCCGCGCGTGCGTCCGTCCTCACCGATCCCGAGCAGCTCAAAGAGCTCCTCGGGATCCCCTTCACGCCCGAACAGATGGCCTGCGTCACCGCCCCGCCCGCCCCCCAGGTCATCGTCGCCGGCGCCGGCTCCGGCAAGACCACCGTCATGGCCGCCCGCGTGGTCTGGCTGGTGGGCACCGGCGCGGTCGCCCCCGAGCAGGTCCTCGGCCTGACCTTCACCAACAAGGCCGCCGGCGAGCTGTCCGAGCGCGTACGGAAGGCCCTCGCGCGGGCCGGGATCACCGACCCGGACCCCTCTCCCGCCGGGGCCGGCTTCGGCGCCGGGGCCGACGCGGCCGGCGGCGAGCCGCGCATCTCCACGTACCACGCCTTCGCCGGCCAGCTCCTGAAGGACCACGGCCTGCGCATCGGCCTGGAGCCCAGCTCCCGCCTCCTCGCCGACGCCACCCGCTTCCAGCTCGCCGCGAAGGTGCTGCGCGAGGCCCCCGGCCCGTACCCCTCGCTCACCAAGTCCGTCCCCGACCTGGTCGGCGACCTCCTCGCGCTCGACGGCGAACTCTCCGAGCACCTGGTCGAGCCGGAGCGGCTGCGCGTCCACGACACCGCGCTGCTGGACGTGCTCGCCGGCACGAAGCTCACCAACGAGGACCTGCGCAAGGTCCCCGAGGCCGTGCGCGGCCGCCTCGAACTGCTGGAGCTCGTCGTCCGCTACCGCGCCGCCAAACGCGCCCGCGACCTCTTCGACTTCAGCGACCAGATAGCCCTCTCCGCGCAGCTCGCCACCACCCGCCCCGAGGTCGGCGCCCTGCTGCGCGAGGAGTTCAGGGTCGTGCTGCTGGACGAGTACCAGGACACCTCGGTCGCCCAGCGCCTCCTGCTCTCCGGGCTCTTCGGCGCGGGCTCCGGCCACGCCGTCACCGCCGTCGGTGACCCCTGCCAGGCGATCTACGGCTGGCGCGGCGCCTCCGTGGCCAACCTCGACGACTTCCCCGAGCACTTCCCGCACGCCGACGGGAGCCCCGCCACCCGGCTCTCCCTCAGCGAGAACCGGCGCAGCGGCGGCCGGCTCCTCGACCTGGCCAACGGGCTCGCCGCCCCGCTGCGCGCCCTGCACGAGGGCGTGGAGGCGCTGCGCCCCGGCCCGGGGGCCGAGGGCGCGGGGCAGGTCCGCTGCGCCCTGCTGGAGACCCACGCCCAGGAGCTCGACTGGCTCGCCGACTCCGTCGCCCACCTGGTCCGCACGGGCACGGAACCGCGCGAGATCGCGGTCCTGTGCCGCTCCGCCGGGGACTTCGCGCGGATCCAGGCCGTCCTGGTGGACCGGGACGTGCCGGTGGAGGTCGTCGGCCTCTCCGGGCTGCTGCACCTCCCCGAGGTCGCGGACCTCGTCGCCGTCTGCGAGGTCCTCCAGGACCCGGGCGCCAACGCCTCCCTCGTCCGGCTCCTCATCGGCCCGCGCTGGCGGATCGGCGCGCGGGACCTGGCCCTGCTGGGCCGCCGGGCCCGGCTCATGGTGGGCCGTGCGCCGGCCGGGGCGGACCCGGACGAACGGCTCGCGGCGGCCGTGGAGGGCGTGGACCCGGCGGAGATCGTGTCGCTGGCCGACGCGCTGGAGACCTTCCTCGACGGCGCCGGACAGGCCCCGGACGACCTGCCCTTCTCGGCGCAGGCCCGGGTCCGCTTCGCGCACCTCGCGCAGGAACTGCGCGACCTGCGCCGCTCCCTGGCCGACCCCCTCATGGACGTCCTGCACCGCGTGCTGTCCGCGACCGGCCTGGAGGTGGAGCTGTCCGCCTCCCCGCACGCGCTGGCGGCCCGCCGCCGCGAGACGCTGTCGAACTTCATGGACGTCGCGGCCGGTTTCGCCGCGCTGGACGGCGAGGCCTCGCTGCTGGCCTTCCTGGCGTTCCTGCGCACGGCCGCCCAGTACGAGAAGGGCCTGGACCACGCCCTGCCGGGCGGGGAGAACACCGTGAAGGTGCTGACCGCCCACAAGTCGAAGGGCCTGGAGTGGGACGTGGTCGTCGTCCCGGACCTGTGCGCGGGCTCCTTCCCGAAGGAGAAGGCGCCGGAGGCCTGGACCTCGTACGCGAAGGTGCTCCCGTACGCGCTGCGCGGCGACGCCCCCACCCTGCCGGCCGACCCGGACTGGACCTCGGCCGGCCTGAAGGCGTTCAAGACGGCCCTGAAGGACCACAAGGCCACGGAAGAGCTCCGCCTGGGCTACGTGACCTTCACCCGCCCCCGCTCCCTCCTGCTGGCCTCGGGCCACTGGTGGGGCCCGACCCAGAAGAAGCGCCGCGGCCCTTCGGACTTCCTCCGGGCCCTCTACGACCACTGCGCGGCGGGGCACGGCGAGATCGAGGCCTGGGCGGACGAGCCGGAGCCGGACGCCGAGAACCCCTCCCTCGCCGACGACTCCACCCCGGACCGCTCCTGGCCCCTCCCGCTCGACCCGCATTCCCTCACCCTGCGCCGTGCGGCGGCCGCCCTGGTGGAGTCCTACCTGGCGACCCCGCCCCCGCCCGAGGACGAGTCCTACCTCTGGCCCCCGGACTGTGAGGACCCGTCCTACGACGAAGAGCCCTGGCCGGACGACACCACCTGGGCCGACCCCGACCCCGAGCCCGACCCCGACCCCGAGCCCGACCCCGACCCCGAGCCCGAGCCCAGGAACGGAGCCCCGGATACGGCGGCCCCGCGCCCCGACTCCTGGCCGGACCCTGCCGGCATGCCCGCGCCCGGGGCGGCAGGCCCGAGCCCGGACGGGGTCCAGGGGGAGGCCCCGGCTTCCTGGCCGGATGATGCCGTCCGTGTGCCCGCGCCACGGGCCGCGGGCCCGAGCCGCGACGGGGTCCGGGGCAGCGCCCCGGTTTCGGGAAGGGGCGGGGCGGAGGAGGACTCCGCCCCCGACGCGCCGCTCGACGACGAGCTCTGGCCGGAGGCCGAAGCCCGGCCCGCGCCCGGCGGCGCGGCCGTGCCCGCGGCCCCGCCCAGCGGCCCGCTCGACGACGAGCTCTGGCCGGAGGCGGCCCACCGGGCCGTCGCCGAGGGCGCGGGCGGAGCCGGCCATAAGGCGGAGCCGCGCACCGGTGCCACCGCCCCGCAGGGCGATGACCCCTGGGCCGGCGAGGCCTGGGCCGGCGAGGCCCGGGCCGGCGGCGGCGGCCGACCCGGCCGCGCGGCCGGACTCGCACCGGAGGACGCGCGCGCCATCGCCTCCTGGGACCGCGACCTCGACGCCCTGGAGGGCGAGCTCCGCCGCGCCCGCGCCGTCGTCCGCGACGTCGAGCTGCCCGCCGCCCTCTCCGCGAGCCAGCTGCTCCGGCTCGCCGCCGACGAGCAGGGCTTCGTACGCGACCTCGCCCGCCCCATGCCCAAGCCCCCGCAGCCCGCGGCCCGCCAGGGCACCCGGTTCCACGCCTGGGTCGAGTCCCGCTTCGACGAGCTCCCGCTGCCCTTCCTCGACGTCCTCGACCCCGTCGCCGACCTCCCCGGCGCCGGCTCCGACCAGGAGATCGCCGACGAGGCCGACCTCGACTCCCTCAAGGCCGCCTTCGAGCGCAGTCCGTACGCCGACCGGCCGCCCCACCGCATGGAGGCCCCGGTCCAGCTCACCCTCGCCGGCCGCGTCATCCGCGGCCGGATCGACGCCGTCTACCGGAACGACGACGGCTCGTACGAGATCGTCGACTGGAAGACCGGCCGCACCACCGAGGCCGACCCCCTCCAGCTCGCCGTCTACCGCCTGGCCTGGGCCGAGGCCACGAACACCCCGCTCAGCCAGGTCACCGCCGCCTTCCTCCACGTCCGCAGCGGCCGCGTGATCCGCCCCCGCAACCTCCCCGACCGGGCCCGCCTTGAGCGGATCCTCCAAGGCAATTCGGACACCGGCGGTGACCATCAGGCGGACGGCTAGGCTCGTGGGCATGAGCGACACCCCGCCGGACAACGTCGTCCGCACGTACATCGACACCCACCGCGCCGCCTTCCTCGACGACCTCGCCGAGTGGCTCCGCATTCCCTCCGTCTCGGCCCAGCCCGAGCACGCGGGCGACGTACGCCGCAGCGCCGAATGGCTGGCGGCGAAGCTCAAGGAGACCGGTTTCCCGGTGGCCGAGGTCTGGGAGACCCCCGGCGCCCCCGCCGTCTTCGCGCACTGGCCGAGCGAGGACCCGCAGGCCGCCACCGTCCTGGTGTACGGGCACCACGACGTGCAGCCCGCCGCCCGCGCCGACGGCTGGCACACCGACCCCTTCGAGCCGGTGGTCCAGGGCGGCCGCATGTACGGGCGCGGCGCCGCCGACGACAAGGGGCAGGTGTTCTTCCACACCCTCGCGGTGCGCGCCCACCTGGCGGCCACCGGCGCCGCCGCCCCCGCCGTGAACCTCAAGCTGCTCATCGAGGGCGAGGAGGAGTCCGGCTCCACCCACTTCCGCGCGCTCGTCGAGGCCCGCGCCGCCGAGCTCGCCGCCGACGTCGTGATCGTCTCCGACACCGGCATGTGGTCCGAGACCACCCCCACCGTCTGCACCGGCATGCGCGGCGTCGCCGACTGCGAGATCGACTTCCACGGCCCGGACCAGGACATCCACTCCGGTGCCTTCGGCGGGGCCGTGCCCAATCCGGCCGCCGTCGCCGCCCGCCTGGTCGCCGCCCTGCACGACGACGACGGGCGCGTGACGATCCCCGGCTTCTACGACGGCGTCGCCGAACTCACCGAGGCGGAGCGGGCGCTCATCGCCGAGCTGCCCTTCGACGAGTCCGAGTGGCTCCGTACGGCCCGGTCCCACGCGGCCTCCGGCGAGGCCGGCTACTCCACCCTGGAGCGCGTCTGGGCCCGCCCGACGGCCGAGGTCAACGGCATCGGCGGCGGCTACCAGGGCCCCGGCGGCAAGACCATCGTGCCCGCCTCCGCCCACCTGAAGCTGTCGTTCCGCCTGGTCTCCGGACAGGACCCGTACGAGGTCGAGGCCGCCGTCAGGGACTGGGCCGCGGCCCGGATCCCGGACGGGATCCGGCACTCCATCACCTTCGGCGCCCCGACCCGGCCGTGCCTGACCCCGCTGGACCACCCGGCCCTGCAGTCCGTTGTTCGGGCCATGGGCCGCGCCTTCGGCCAGAAGATCCGCTTCACCCGCGAGGGCGGCTCCGGACCCGCCGCGGACCTCCAGGACGTCCTGGACGCGCCCGTCCTCTTCCTCGGCATCTCGGTCCCGTCCGACGGCTGGCACGCGCCGAACGAGAAGGTCGAACTGGATCTGCTCCTCAAGGGCGTCGAGGCGACCGCCTACCTCTGGGGAGACCTGGCCGCCACCCACCGCGCAACCGCCTGACACCCGTCGCACGCACGCCTGCCTTGTCCCACCACCGGGGGAGTTGGAAGTACCTGTGAGCACCCATACCGAGCGCCCTCTCACCGAGCGCCCTCTCTCGCTCGCCGCGCCCAGCGGAATCGACCGCGCCGCGCACCACCGCCTCGACGAGGCGTGGCTCGCCGCCGCCTGGAGCCACCCCACGACCCGCGTCTTCGTCGTCTCCGGCGGCCAGGTCCTGATCGACGACACCCCCGACGGGGGCACCGGCATCGTGATGACCCCGGCCTTCGAGGCCCCGGTCACCGAGACCCACCGCTACTTCCTGGGCACCGACGAGGACGGCGTACGGTACTTCGCGCTGCAGAAGGACGCGCTGCCCGGCCGCATGGACCAGTCGGCCCGCCCGGCCGGCCTGCGCGAGGCCGGACTGCTGCTCTCTCCGCGCGACGCCGGGCTGATGGTGCACGCCGTCGCGCTGGAGAACTGGCAGCGGATGCACCGCTTCTGCTCCCGCTGCGGCGAGCGCACGGTGGTCGCGGCCGCCGGGCACATCCGCCGCTGTCCGGGCTGCGGCGCCGAGCACTACCCGCGCACCGACCCGGCCGTGATCATGCTGGTCACCGACGAGCACGACCGCGCGCTGCTGGGCCGCCAGGTGCACTGGCCGGAGGGCCGCTTCTCGACCCTCGCCGGCTTCGTGGAGCCGGGCGAGTCGATCGAGCAGTCCGTCGTCCGCGAGGTGTGGGAGGAGGCGGGCGTCAGGGTCGGCGAGGTCGAGTACGTGGCCAGCCAGCCGTGGCCGTTCCCGTACAGCCTGATGCTGGGCTTCACGGCCCGCGCCACCACCTCCGAGATCACCGTGGACGGCGAGGAGATCCAGGAGGCCCGCTGGTTCTCGCGGGAGGAGCTGCGCGCGGCGTTCGCGTCGGGCGAGGTGCTGCCCCCGTCGGGGATCTCCATCGCCGCCCGGCTGGTCGAGCTCTGGTACGGCGAGCCGCTGCCGAAGATGGCGGCGTAACGTTCGTCACAGCAGAAGGCCCCCGCCTCGGCGGGGGCCTTTCTGGTGCGCACGAGCACGCGCGGGTGCTCGCGGGTGCCGCTGCCTCAGACGGCGAGGGCCTGCTTGACCTGGGCCAGGCTCGGATTCGTCATGACGGACTCGCTGCCGGCGGCGGACTTCACGAGCACGGTGGGAACCGTCTGGTTGCCGCCGTTGGCCTTCTCCACGAACGCGGCGGACTCCGGGTCGAGCTCGATGTTGATCTCGTTGTACGCGATGCCTTCCCGGTCCAGCTGGGTCTTCAGCCGACGGCAGTAGCCGCACCAGGTCGTGCTGTACATCGTGACGGTGCCCGTGTCCTGCATGCTGCGCTCTCCTTTGTGAGGGCTCGGTGGTCCGAGTACTCGAACGTACGGGACCCCGCCGCCATTCCCGTACGCGCGCCCCCGCGCGGCCGGTGTGACTGATACGACGGATACGTGCCGCCTGTGGACGGTTTTCCCGCCCGCCCCACGAGACCTGGCAGCATGGCGGGGTGACATCAGCAACGCACTCCCCATCGTTCCCGGGTGGCCCCGGCTCCGCCGACTCGGCCGACGCGGTGCTCCTGGGCCTGGACCCGGAGCAGCGCGAGGTCGCGACGACCCTGCGCGGGCCGGTGTGCGTGCTGGCGGGCGCCGGTACCGGCAAGACCCGCGCGATCACCCACCGCATCGCCTACGGCGTCCGCTCCGGCCAGCTCATGCCGGCCAGTGTGCTGGCCGTCACCTTCACCAACCGCGCCGCCGGGGAGATGCGCGGACGCCTGCGCACCCTCGGCGCGGGCGGGGTCCAGGCCCGGACCTTCCACTCCGCCGCCCTGCGCCAGCTCCAGTACTTCTGGCCCAAGGCGGTCGGCGGGGACGTGCCCCGGCTGCTGGAGCGCAAGATCCAGCTCGTCGCCGAGGCCGGCGCGCGCTGCCGGATCCGGCTCGACCGGGGCGAGCTGCGCGACGTCACCGGCGAGATCGAGTGGGCCAAGGTCACGCAGACGGTGCCCGCCGACTATCCCGCCGCCGCCCTCAAGTCGGGCCGCGAGGCACCCCGGGACATGGCCGAGATCGCCCAGATCTACGGGACGTACGAACAGCTCAAGCGCGACCGCGGCATGATCGACTTCGAGGACGTGCTGCTCCTGACGGTCGGCATCCTCCAGGACCGCCACGACATCGCCGAGCAGATCCGCACCCAGTACCAGCACTTCGTGGTCGACGAGTACCAGGACGTCAGCCCCCTCCAGCAGCGGCTGCTGGACCTCTGGCTCGGCGAGCGCGACAGCCTCTGCGTCGTCGGCGACGCCAGCCAGACGATCTACTCCTTCACCGGCGCCACCCCCGACCACCTGCTGAACTTCCGCACCAAGTACCCGCAGGCCACCGTGGTCAAGCTGGTCCGCGACTACCGCTCCACCCCCCAGGTGGTCCACCTCGCCAACGGGCTGCTGAACCAGGCCAAGGGCCGCGCCGCCGAGCACAGGCTGGAGCTGATCTCCCAGCGCGAGACCGGCCCCGACCCGTTCTACGCCGAGTACGCCGACGAGCCCGCCGAGGCCGAGGGCGTCGCCCACCGGATCCGCGACCTGATCGCCGCGGGCGTCCCGGCCGGTGAGATCGCCGTCCTCTACCGCATCAACGCCCAGTCCGAGGTCTACGAACAGGCCCTCGCCGACGCCGGGGTCCCCTACCAGCTGCGCGGGGCCGAGCGGTTCTTCGAGCGCGCCGAGGTCCAGAAGGCGATCCTCGCGCTGCGCGGAGCCGCCCGCTCCGGCGGGAACGACCCGCTGCTCGACGACGTCGTGGAACTGGGCTCCCAGGTCCGGGCGGTGCTCAGCTCCACCGGCTGGACCTCCGAGCCGCCCGCCGGCTCCGGCGCCGTGCGCGACCAGTGGGAATCCGTGGCCGCGCTGGTCCGGCTCGCCGAGGACTTCGCCCGGAACCGGCCGGGAGCCACCCTGGCGGACCTCACGATCGAGCTGGACGAGCGCAAGGCCGCCCAGCACGCCCCGACCGTCCAGGGCGTCACCCTGGCCTCCCTGCACGCGGCGAAGGGCCTGGAGTGGGACGCCGTGTTCCTCGTCGGTCTCACCGACGGCATGCTGCCGATCACGTACGCGAAGACCGACGAGCAGGTCGAGGAGGAACGCCGGCTGCTCTATGTCGGCGTCACCCGGGCGCGGCTGCACCTGACCCTCTCCTGGGGCCTCTCCCGGGCTCCGGGCGGCCGGGCCTCCCGTCGCCCCAGTCGCTTCCTGAACGGCCTGCGGCCGGGCTCCGCGGTGCCCCGCAGCGGGCCGGGCTCCGCGGCCGAGAGCGGGCCGCGCAAGCGGGGCCGCCGCGGCCCGGTGCTGTGCCGGGTCTGCGGCAAGACCCTGACCGAGGCCGGCGAGCTCAAACTGATGCGCTGTGAGGACTGCCCGTCCGACATGGACGAAGGGCTCTACGAGCGGCTGCGGGAGTGGCGTGCGGGCCAGTCGAGGGAGCAGGGACTGCCCGCCTACTGCGTCTTCACGGACAAGACGCTGATGGCGATCGCGGAGGCCGCGCCCACCGAGCCGGGAGAGCTCTCTATGATCTCCGGAGTGGGCGGCCGCAAGCTCGACCGCTACGGAGCCGAGGTCCTGGCCATATGTGCAGGTCAGGAGCCTGAGCCCGAGGATCCCGCCGACGCGTAGAAACTCGTCGGAAAAATAGTTTGCACATGCCCAGCGAAGACCCATAGGTTCTTAGCAACGGAAACGGTGGCTTCTCCGAAGCCCTGGATCCGTGCTGTACTTATCCGAATACGCATGGGACAGGCCCCCGGGCCACCGTCCCCGAGACGCCGAGAGGAGGCGAGACCAGTGACCAGCTTCATGACCTTCACCAAAATGACCGATCGCTCGGTCGACGCTTCCTGCCTGCTCGGTTCCGTCTCCCTCCTGGGTACCGGTGTGTCCGCGATTTCCGCCGACCGCCCCGCCCTGCTGGCGACCCTTCCGGTCAGTGAGCGCAATGAGCGACCGACCCTGGCACCGGTGGCAGTACTGGCAGCAGAA
The DNA here is from genome assembly GCF_055563995.1 of Streptomyces sp. NPDC029164. Taxonomy (NCBI): domain Bacteria; kingdom Bacillati; phylum Actinomycetota; class Actinomycetes; order Kitasatosporales; family Streptomycetaceae; genus Streptomyces; species Streptomyces sp. NPDC029164. The sequence continues at coordinate 76,709 of NZ_JBVHWW010000004.1, forward strand.
GCCCAGGCGCATGGCGCCTATGGCTTCGCGGCCGCAGCCGGTGCCGGAGCCAAGACGAAGCAGACGAAGAAGCAGCAGCACCACCTGATGTGGGCCTTCCGTGGGCTCGAACCCTGGAGTGATCCAGTCTGATCGCGTGATCAGACCGGCGCCTTCAGGGCCGCGGAACCCCACCCGGGATCCGCGGCCCTTCTGTTTGTCCCCGAACAGGGGGGCAACGCAGCGAAGGAGCCTCGGGACTGGCAGAACCAGGTGACAGCCGAACCCGGCCGACCGGCCGGAACGACTAGCCGACCAAGACGACGAGGAAGAAACCACCGTGCAACTCGAAGCGCACGCCCCGTCCGTAACGCAGACCCACACGATCTCCCCGCCCGCAGTCCCGGAGGACCACACCTTGACCCCGCTCACCGCGCTGACCGCGCTCGACGACGCCATCGAGAACCTCGGCGTACCCGTCCCCTGCCGCACCTTCGACCCCGAGGTCTTCTTCGCCGAGTCCCCGGCCGACGTCGAGTACGCCAAGTCGCTCTGCCGCACCTGTCCGCTGGTCGAGGCCTGCCTCGCCGGAGCGGTCGAGCGCCGCGAGCCCTGGGGTGTCTGGGGTGGCGAGCTCTTCGTCCAGGGTGTCGTCGTCGCCCGCAAGCGGCCCCGTGGCCGTCCGCGCAAGAACCCGGTTGTCGTGGCATGACCGCCATCGGAACCATCGACCGCCCCCTGACGCACGACCCCCTGAAGCAGGCCCTCATGACCGCCCACATCACGAGCGAGCAGCCCCACGGCGCCGCCCACGCAGACTTCATCACCGCCGGCGCGATGACCTCGCGTCAGAACAGGACCCGCGAAATGCAACTCATCCCAGAAGCCCTGGCTCGTGCCCATATGGACGAGCTCATGCGTGAGGTGGACGTCGAACGTCACGCCGTACGCCTGGTCGCCGCCCGCCGCATGCAGCGGCGTGCCGAGCGCGTCTCGCTGCGCGCCCGCCGTGCGCTGGCCATGGCCGTCATGCACTGAGAGCTGAAACTGCGTCCCCGGGGGGACCGGTCCGAACGGACCGGTCCCCCCGGTGCGTTGCGGACGGCAGTCCACCCCTCGCGGGGATATCGTCTGGAGGTGGACCAGCCGACCCCCCACCCCACCCCGTCGGGATCCGAGGCCCAGCCCGTCGTCTGCGCGCGCTGTGGCACAGAGTCCCCCGGCGGCGCCCCGCCCACCTGGACCTGCTCGGTGGAGAACGGGGCCAGACAGTACTTCTGCGTCGACTGCGCGCGCGCCAACCTCCGCGCGATCGAAGGCAGGCTCGACTCCTCCTGGTGGTGACCCCGGGGCCCGGACGGACCCTACGGAGTCACTCGGCGGAGGCGAACCCCGGCAGCCAGGCGTCCAGTTCGTCCCGCAGCCGCACCGTCGCGCCCAGCTGGCACAGCACCCCGATCGTGCTCAGCGTCACCCGGTGGATCAGCAGGTACGAAGGCGGCAGATTGATCTGCCGGCCCAACTGGTGCGCGGGGGAACGAGGATCGGCGATCCGCGCCGCCTGGCCGCGCAGCCACGGCCGGGTGAAGGTGAACTCCTCGGCCTCGGCCGGCTCGATGATCGGCTTGAGGTAGTCCAGCACCGCGTCGGGGTCCAGCTCGATGGACTCCTTCACGAACCCCTCGGCGCGCAGGTGCCCGTAGACCCCCTCGGCGTCACCGTCCAGGGTCATCCGCAGCGACCTGCCGATGGGCTTGGGCCAGCCACCCGGCAGCCGGTCGACCGTGCCGAAGTCCAGCACGCCCAGCCGCATCCGGCCGTCCGCCCCCGGTATGAGCCGGAAGTTGCCCGGGTGCGGGTCCGCGTGCAGCAGACCGGTGCGCGCGGGACCGGAGAAGAGGAACCGGGCCAGCAGCTGTCCGGCGCGGTCGCGCTCCTCCTCGGTGCCGTCGGCTATCACCTCCGACAGCGGGGTCCCCTCCATCCACTCGGTCACCAGCACCTGGTCGCCCTGGTGCACGACATCCGGCACGACCACGTCCGGATCGTCCACGAAGGCGTCCGCGTGGGTCCGCTGGGCCTCGGCCTCCAGCTCGTAGTCGAGCTCCTCGGCGACCCGGTTGCGCAACTCCTTGATCAGCGGCTTGATCTCCATGCCGGGGATCAGCGGCCCCAGCAGCCCCGCGAACCGGCCCAGCTGCTTCAGGTCCGACAGCAGCGCCTCACCGGCCCCCGGGTACTGGACCTTGACCGCGACCTGCCGGCCGTCGTGCCACACCGCCCGGTGCACCTGCCCGATCGAGGCCGCCGCGGCCGGCTTGTCCTCGAACTCCTCGAACAGCTCCCGCCACTCGGCGCCGAGACGGTCCGCCAGCACCTGGTGCACCGTCGCCGCGGGCAGCGGCGGAGCCGCCTCCTGGAGCTTGGTCAGCGCCGCCCGGTAGGGCCCGGCGACCTCCTCGGGCAGCGCCGACTCGAAGACCGACAGGGCCTGCCCGAACTTCATGGCGCCGCCCTTCAGTTCCCCGAGCGTGCGGAACAACTGCTCGGCGGTGCGCTTCTGGAGCTCGCCCGCCACGATCTCCGCGGACTTGCCCCCGATCCGCTTGCCCAGCCCCCAGGTGGCCCGTCCCGCGATGCCGAGCGGCAGCGCGGCCAGCTTGACGGTGCGGGTGACCGCCTTCCGGGGAAGATCAGACATACGCCCCTCCATTTCCCAGACAGCTGGGCCGCGAACAGCGGTTCTCCGCATCCTGTCATGGCCGCCTCGCGGCTCGGAGGAGGGCACCTTCCCCGGGCTCCCGCGGGGTGTCCTTGTGCTCCGCGTGTGCCCCACAGGGACAGTCGGGATGGGGGAGGACCGGGGCGGATTCCCAGTGGAGGGAGGGAAGGGCGGCCTCCCAGCGGGTGGCGGTGGACGCGGGCAGTTCACCGTCGAGGAAGGAGAGCGCGTGGGCCGCGGCCAGGCCGGCGACCGCCGTGGACAGACCCAGGTCGCAGGCGGCACCCGCGCGGCGGCGGTGGGCCGAGCGCCACTGGACCAGCATCCGGGGCCAGGCCGCGTCCCGGTCCACGCGCTCGCGCTCCATGCACCCCGCGCAGGCCGTCACCCCCGGCAGGACCAGCGGCCCCACCAGCCCCGTCCCCTCCAACACCCCCGCGTACAGGTGCGGGATGCCGGTGGCGACCCAGTCGGCCGCGGTGTCCGGATCGGGGGCCCAGGCGTGCAGCCCGTCCCGGGGCGCGACCACCACCAGGGCCAGCCGCGGCTCCGCCCCCTCCTCCTCCCCGGCCCGCGGGGCGCGCCCGGGGGCGGACCCGCGCACCAGCTTCCCCGCGGCCTCCGCCCGCAGCCGGCCCACGCTCCCGGGATCCAGCCCGCCCGGCGCCACGTCCGCAGGCTCCACCCGGCCCCCGTCGAGCACCTCGACCCGCCCCACGCCGGCTCCCGCCAGGACCGCGGCGATCACGGCGCCCACCCGTCCGCTCCCGCGCACCCGGACCCGTATCGCCCGGCGGGCGGCGACACCCCGCAAGTCCCCGCCCGGCTCCCGGTGGACCAGGGAGAGGGAGCCCAGATCGGGTCCCAGCCGCTCCAGCGCCTCCGGATGACCGCGCACGGCCTGGGCCCGCGGGCCGCCCGCCGTGGCGTCGTCGAGCAGACCGGCTCCCGCCAGCCGCCTGACGAGCGCGTCGGCCCGGCCGTCCGGCAGCCCCATGCCCGTGGCCTCGGCCCGCAGCAGTTCTATCCCCCGCGTTCCGTCGATCCGGTCGATGAGCGAGCCCGTCGCCGTGTCCACCGGGCCGAGCACCACCGCATGGGCGGGGGTCACCCCGAACTGCACCGTCTCCCGGTCCCGCCAGGCCCGTGCCAGCGCGGGCTTCACCTTCGGATACATGACCGATCCCCCTCGATTTTCCGTGCGGACGTGAGCCGCCCCATTTCCGGCTCTCCCGCAACACTGCCCGTCCGCCGGAATCCGTGCGCGAATTTGTCCACAGGCGAGAGGTATTAGGCATATGAGATGAAGGGAAATGCAGTTCCCGATATCGGCTCCGCATCGCTCAAGTTCGACCCCCGGCCGGGCGGGACTTCGGCCGCCGCCACCGGGTACCGTCGTGGCGTGTCCGCCGATCCACCGCAGCGCGCCGTCGAAGTCCGCCGGAGCGCGCGCCGCCGCAGGACCGTATCCGCCTATCGCGAGGGTGACCGTACGGTCGTCCTCATCCCTGCCCGGATGTCCGAGGCGGAGGAGAAACGCTGGGTGGGCGTCATGCTCGACAAGCTCGCCGCCCAGGAGAGCAAACGCACCCTCGGGGACGCGGAACTCACCGAGCGCGCCGAGCGTCTGTCCGGGCAGTACTTCGGCGGCCGCGCACGCCCCCGCTCGGTCCGCTGGGTCACCAATCAGAACACCCGCTGGGGCTCCTGCACCCCGGCCGAAGGCAGCATCCGGCTCTCGCACCGCATCCAGGGCATGCCGGAGTACGTCGTCGACTACGTGCTCCTGCACGAGCTGGCCCACCTCCTCGTGCCCGGCCACGGGCCCCGTTTCTGGGAGCTGCTGGAGGCGTACCCGCGCACCGAGCGCGCCCGCGGGTACCTGGAGGGAGTGGTGGCGGCCGAGCGGCTCCCGCAGGTTCCCGCCGCCCGCGACGAATGAGCCGGAAGGCCCTGTACCCACCCGTCATGTCACACAGCGTGATATGTACCGGGTCGGTACCGACTTGGCCGGATGTCGGCAGTTGCCGTTAGCCTGAGCGGCACGTATTCACAGTCGGGATGGGGGACGGTCGTTACGTATGGCCAGGGAATTCCAACGCGGCCACAAGGCCAAGATCAGTGATCTCACGGCGGGCACGGATCTGTACGTAGGCGTCCAGATCGCCGGGCCCGGACTCACCTTCGACATCAGCTGTTTCGGGCTCGACGTCAACGAGCAGCTGTCGGACGACCGCTACTTCGTCTTCTTCAACCAGCCGAAGTCGCCGGAAGAGTCCATTCAGCAACTCGGCGCGCAGTCCGGCGACACCGAATCCTTCCGGGTGACCCTGGACCGCGTTCCGGCGTCCATCCACAAGCTGTCCTTCACCGCCACCCTCGACGGCGCCGGACAGATGTCGCAGATCGGTCCGGGCTACATCCGGATCGTCGCCGGCGGCGAAGAGGTCGTCCGGTACGCCTTCACCGGCTCGGAGTTCACCACCGAGCGGGCCGTGATGCTCGGCGACTTCTACCTCAAGGACGTGTGGCGCTTCGCCGCCGTCGGCCAGGGCTTCGACGGCGGGCTCGACGCGCTGCTGAGGAACTTCGGCGGCGAGGTCGCCGAGGAGGCGCAGCCGGCGCAGCAGGCACCCGCCGCGGCCACCCCCGGGTTCGCCCCGCCGCCGCAGGGGGCCGCCCCGGCCCCGTCCTTCGGCGCCCCGGCGCCCGCCCAGGCACCCGCGCCCGCGCCGTCCTTCGGGGCGCCCGCGCCCGCCGCGGTCCCGCAGCCGCAGTACCAGCAGCCCGCCGCCCCGGCCCCGGTGCACGCCGCACCCACCATGGCCGCGCCGCTCGCCCCGCCGGCCCCCGCCCCGTACGGGCAGCCGCAGCCGCAGCAGCCCTCGTACGGCCAGGTCCCCGGCCAGGTCCCCGGACAGGTTCCCGGCTACCCGGGCCAGGTCCCGCCGCCCGCCCCGGCCCCCGCGCCCTACGGGCAGCAGCCGGGCTACGGCCAGGTCCCGGGCCAGGTCCCCGGGCAGGTCCCGGGCCAGCAGCCCGGCTACGCCCCCCAGGCCGCCGCCCCCGTCGGCGCCGGGCTCGCCGCCGCGCTGCAGCCGTACAAGGAAGCCCCCACGGGCGCCCGCTGGACCCCGCAGAACGCGCAGCTCATGCGCGTCGACCTGGCGATGGGCGGCCAGGCCGTCCTCGCCCGCCAGGGCAGCATGGTCCTGTACCAGGGCAAGGTGGACTTCAGCTACAAGGGCGCGGGCTTCGCCGGCCGCATCGTGGGCAACGCCACCGGCCAGGAGATGCAGCTCATGCGCTGCACCGGCCGCGGCCAGGTCTTCCTCGCCGAGGACGGCTCCCACCTGCACGCCATCGAGCTCCAGGGCGACGGGATCTGCGTCTCCGCCGAGGCCGTCCTCGCCTTCGACGAGTCGCTCCAGCACGAGGTCCGCCGCATCGAGGGCCACGGCATCCCCGGCGGCGCCCTGTTCACCATGCAGTTCCAGGGCACGGGCACGGTCATCGTCAAGACGCACGGCGTCCCGGTGGTCCTGCCCGTCACCCCGACCACCTTCGCGGACAGCAACGCCATCGTGGCGTGGTCCTCCGCCTCGCAGGTGATCCTGTCCAGCCAGGTCCGGCTGCGGCGCAACGCCTACCCCGGCCACAGCGGGGAGACCGTGAACCTCCAGTTCCGCGGCGCTCCCGGCAACTTCATCGTCGTCCAGCCGTACGAGGTCTGAGGGAGCCCGACATGAACGCAATGAACCAGCAGCTCGCGGGCTTCGCCCCGACGCCCGTCACGGCCCGCATGGAGAACCACGGCCGGGCCATGCTCAAGGTCGCCATGCAAAGCGGCCAGGACCTCTTCGCCCGCACCGGCTCGATGGTCGCCTACGAGGGCTTCGTGCAGTACGAGCCCAACCCGCCGGCCGTCCGCCAGATGGCCTCGCAGTGGGTCACCGGCGAGGGCGCACCCCTGATGAAGTGCACCGGCGACGGCCTGCTCTACCTCGCCGACTACGGCGCCGACGTGGTCGTCATCAACCTCCAGAACGACTCGCTCTCCGTCAACGGCACCAACCTGCTCGCCTTCGACGCGCACCTCCAGTGGGGCGTCGAGCGGGTCAAGGGGCTCGCCAAGTTCGCCGGCCAGGGGCTGTTCAACGTGCAGGTCGCGGGTACCGGCTGGGTCGCCCTGACCTCCCGCGGCACCCCGATCGTGGTCGACTGCGGCCGCGGCGAGGACGAGACGTACGTCGACCCGGACGCGCTCGTCGCCTGGTCGCCGAATCTGAAGGTCAAGGGCAAGCGCAGCTTCAAGGCCTCGTCGATGATCGGCCGGGGCAGCGGGGAGGCCTACCAGATGGCCTTCTCCGGCCAGGGCATCGTCGTCGTACAGCCCAGCGAGGACAGCACCGACCGGCTCCGGGTCCGGGGCTGAGGGGGAGCGGACACATCATGCAGAGCTCACTTTTCGCCCACGCCGAGGCCCAGTCCCAGGACCGGTACGCGATCCAGAACCCGCAGCTGCTGCGGGTCTCGCTGACCGGCTCCGACGACGTCCTCGCCCGCAAGGGCGCGATGGTCGCCTACCAGGGCCTCATCGACTTCGACGGCGAGTACCAGAGCACCGGCCAGCGCAATGCCCGCCGCCGCACCGGCGAGGGCCTGGACCTCATGCGCTGCTCCGGGCAGGGCACGGTCTACCTGGCCAACCTGGCCCAGTACGTCCACGTCGTGGACGTGGACCAGGAAGGCCTCACGGTCGACAGCAGCTACGTGCTGGCCCTGGACTCCACCCTGCACACCGAGGTCATCGCGGTGGACAGCCAGTACGGGATCTCCGGTTCCGGCAAGTACCAGCTCAACATCACCGGCCGCGGCAAGGTCGCGCTGATGACCTCCGGGCAGCCGCTGATGATGCACGTCACGCCCGACAAGTACGTCAACGCCGACGCGGACGCCATCGTCGCCTGGTCGACCTCGCTGCGCGTGCAGATGCAGGCCCAGACGCACTCCAGCGGGGTCTGGCGGCGGCGCGGCAACACCGGCGAGGGCTGGGAGCTCAGCTTCCTCGGCACCGGCTTCGCGCTGGTGCAGCCCAGCGAGGTCCTGCCGCCGCAGAACGCCCAGCTCGGCCAGGGCGTCGCCGCCCAGTTCGGTGTGGGCCAGCACGGCTCCCACGCGCAGAACCAGAACAACGCCTGGAACTGATCCGCGGGAACTGATCGAAGGCAGGCGAAAGGGGCGGCCCCGCGAGGGACCGCCCCTTCGTCATACCCGGGTCAGCCGCCGAGCCGCGCCAAGGTCGCCTCCAGCAGCCGTACCACCGAGGTGTCGGCCACCGCCGCCACCTCCTCGTACGGGAACCAGCGCAGGTCCAGCGACTCCTCGCTGATCTCCGCCTCCGCGCCGGCCGGAGCCAGCGCCGCGTACTGGACGTCCAGGTGCCAGTGGCACGGCGCCGGGATCGGATGCCGGTCCAGGCGCACCGGACCGCCGGGCAGCAGGCTCAGCCCGGACGCGATGCCCGACTCCTCGCGGGCCTCGCGCAGCGCCACCGCCTCCAAGGTGTCGTCACCGTCCTCGCAGTGGCCGCCCATCTGCAGCCACATGCCCAGCTTCTTGTGCAGGGTCAGCAGTACGCGCCCCCGCGCCGGGTCGATCACCAGAGCGCTGCCGGTGATGTGCCCCGCCGTGCACGGCTTGTACACCCCGTCCGCATGGGCGGCGAGGTGCTCCAGATAGACGTCGCGCAGCTCGGGCTGGCCCTCGTAGCCCTTCAGGACCAGGACCGCGTCTTCGTGCAGGCTCACTTCTTCTCGTCGCCGTCCTCGTCGTGCCGGTCACGCTGCTCGCGCTGCTCGGCGGCCTCGCCGAGCATCTTGTCGATCTCGGAGAAGTCCAGCTGCTCGCGGTGCACGAAGCCGTCCGGGTCGTCCAGGTCGGAGGCCGTCGGCAGCATGTCCGGGTGCTCCCACAGCCCGTCACGGCCGTCCACACCGCGCGCGTCCGTGAGCGAGGCCCACAGCCGGGAGGCGTCGCGCAGCCGGCGCGGGCGCAGCTCCAGGCCGATCAGCGTCGCGAAGGTCTGCTCCGCCGGGCCGCCCGAGGCGCGCCGCCGGCGCATGGTCTCGCGCATCGCGTCCGCCGAGGTCAGCCGAGGCTTGGCGGCCTCGTGCACCACCGCGTCGACCCAGCCCTCGACCAGCGCGAGAGCCGTCTCCAGGCGGGCCAGGGCAGCCTTCTGCTCGGGGGTGTCCTGCGGCTGGAACATGCCGCCTTGCAGCGCTTCCTGCAGCTGCTCCGGGTTCGACGGGTCGAGCTGGCCGACCACGTCCTCCAGCTTCGACGTGTCGACCTTGATGCCGCGGGCGTAGCCCTCGACCGCGCCGAACAGGTGCGAGCGCAGCCACGGCACGTGCGCGAAGAGCCGGGCGTGCGCGGCCTCGCGCAGGGCCAAGTACAGCCTGACCTCATCCGCCGGGACGCTCAGGTCCTTGCCGAAGGCCTCGATGTTCAGCGGCAGCAGCGCGGCCTTGCCGGCCGGGCCGAGCGGCAGCCCGATGTCCGTCGAGCCCACGACCTCGCCCGCGAGCGTGCCCACGGCCTGGCCGATCTGCTGGCCGAACATGGCACCGCCCATGGAGCGCATCATTCCGAGCAGCGGGCCCGCCATGGCCTGCATCTCCTCGGGCAGGACGCTGCCCATGGCCGCGCCCACGCGCTCGGCGACCGGGTCCACGAGCTCCTTCCACACCGGAAGGGTCGCCTCGACCCACTCGGCGCGGCTCCACGCCACGGAGGTGGTGGCGCCCGACGGCAGCGAGGTCACGCCGTCCAGCCAGTGGTCGGCCAGGCGCACGGCCTCCTCGACGGCCGACTTCTCGGCGATGCCGACGCTCGTGTCCTTCACGCCGTCCGCCGTGCCCTGCGCGACGGTCTGGCGGGCGATGTCCTTGGCCATGTCCCAGTTCACGGGACCGCCCTCGTAGCTCAGCATCTGGCCGAGCTGCTGGAAGGCGGCGCCGAGGTCGTTGGGGTTCACGGAACCGAACATCGCGGCGAACGGGTTGTCCGCGCCGCCGGGACCGCCCGCGCCGCCCGGCAGGCCCATGCCGGGGAACCCGAACGGATTCGGGCCGCCCTGACCGCCCTGACCGCCCTTCTTCTTGCCCTCGTCGCCGTTGTCCGGCTCCTCCGGCGGAAGGCCGAATCCGAATGGGGTGTCGCTCACGGGTTTCCTCGGCTCGTAGGGCCGCCGGCGGGTGCCGACGGGCAATGGTCCGACAACACCACCCAGCGTAGACACCCGGCCCGCATACGGGCTCGGTGCTCCGCCGACTCCTGGGCTGCGGCAGGATGGACATCACCTGGTGGGTACGCGTCACGGCGCGTCCCTACTGAAGACAACCGCTGGAGACGCCCGGTGAGTTCCCCAGATCCGCAGTTTCGCGCGATGAACGACGACGAAGACCGCCCTGACCACGGCGACAGCGCCCAGGGCGTTCGCCAGCCGCGAAACCCGGCCGTGCGAGGCCCCGTGATCGCCGTGACCGGCGCCGCGTCGGGTGTCGGCGCGGCCCTGGTGAGCCGGCTGGCCGCCTCCGACGAGGTCAAGCAGGTCGTCGCCATCGACGAGCGGCGGGGCGACTGCGCGGCCGCGCAGTGGCACATCCTGGACGTACGGGACCCCGCGATCGCCGAGAAGCTGCGCGGCGCGGACGTCGTCGTCCACCTCGCCCTCGACCTGGATCTGGAGACGGACCCGGCGGCCCGTACGGCGTACAACGTGCGCGGGACCCAGACCGTCCTCACGGCGGCCGCCGCGGCCGGTGTGCACCGGGTCGTCCTCTGCACCTCGGCGATGGTCTACGGGGCCCTCCCGGACAACGACATCCCGCTGTCGGAGGACTCCGAGCTGCGGGCCACCGCCGAGGCCACCGGCGTCGGCGACCTGCTGGAGATCGAGCGCCTCGGCCGCCGCGCCCCGCGCGCGCACCCGGGCCTGAACGTCACCGTGATCCGCCCGGCGGTCCTGGTCGGCGGCACCGACACGGCCCTGACCCGGTACTTCGAGTCCCCGCGGCTGCTCGTGGTGGCCGGATCCCGCCCCACGTGGCAGTTCTGCCACGTCGAGGACCTGGTCAGCGCCCTGGAGTACGCGGCCCTGGAGAAGGTCGAGGGCGAGCTGGCCGTGGGCTGCGAGGGGTGGCTGGAGCAGGAGGAGGTCGAGGAGCTGAGCGGCATCCGCCGCATGGAGCTCCCCTCGGCGGTCGCGCTGGGCGCGGCGGCCCGGCTGCACCGGATCGGCCTGACCCCGTCCCCGGCCGGGGACCTCGCGTACACGATGCACCCCTGGGTGGTCAGCGTCAGCGGGCTGCACGCGGCCGGGTGGCGGCCGCGCTGGACCAACGAGGAGGTGCTCGCCGAGCTCCTCCAGGAGGTCTCGGGGCGCCACACGGTCGCGGGCCGCCGGCTGGGCCGCAGGGACGCCGCCACGGCCGCCGGTGCGGCGGGTGCGACGGTCGCGCTGCTGGGCGCGGCCGCCGCGGTCCGCCTGGCGCGCAAGCGGCGCGGGATCTGACCCGCGGGTCACGGACCGGGCCTCCGCCCCGGACCCTCCCCCGGACTCGGTCCGGGGGACCCGCCCGCCTCAAACGCCGGCGAGGCCGGAGTGGATTGGTAGGAGGCTCCCAAGGGCGTGGGTCCGGCACGGGCGAAACTGCTATTTCGCCCCGTCAGCCACTAGGGCACGATGAAGGCATGGCACCGCACTTCGACCACCCCGGCGAGCAGGCCGCTCAGGACCCGATCCGGCTGCTCGAGATCCGTGACACCCCGCTCTCGATCGACGAGGTCTTCCAGGCCGTCGGCGACGACGCGACGGGAGGGACGACGCTCTTCGTCGGCACGGTGCGCAACCACGACAGCGGCGCGGACGTCGACTCGCTCGGCTACTCCTGCCACCCGACGGCCGAGGCCGAGATGCGCCGGGTCGCCGAGCGCGTCGTGGCCAAGTTCCCCGTCCGCGCATTGGCCGCCGTGCACCGCGTGGGCGACCTCGCCGTCGGCGACCTGGCCGTCGTCGTCGCCGTCTCCTGCCCGCACCGCGGCGAGGCCTTCGAGGCCTGCCGGATGCTCATAGACGACCTCAAGCACGAGGTCCCGATCTGGAAGCACCAGACGTTCGCCGACGGCACCGAGGAGTGGGTCGGCGCCTGCTGAGCCCCGGGCGCGGAGCGGCTCCCGCGAGGGGGTAGCCTCGCACCCGTTCGGCCGCGCAACACGCCCTCGATTTGCGTAACCCCCCCACGGGCACGAGCGTTGAAGCCACCAACGAAACGTAGTTCGGGGTAGGGAGGCACGCCCATGGCGTCTTTGGCGTGGTTGCTGATTCCGCTGTCCGCCGCGATAGGTGCGGCGATATGGGGCAGCTGGGCGGCGCGCGACCGCACGCAAGGTGACATATCCGAGCTCGCCGGCTACGCGCGGTTCCGCGAGGCCATGGGCAACACCGATCAGGCCAGGGCGAAGGCAGAGGCCCATTCGGGTTCCGACGCCGTCTGACGGGACCCCGCTGAGAATCCCCTGAGAGTTTCGCGCGCGGACCCCGTACGGACCGGCCCCGAGGGCTGCCCGCCGGGGCCGTCCCGTACTGTCGGATCCATGCCACGCCGCACTGCGACGATGCTCGCTTCCACCCTCGTGCTGTTCGCGCTGCTCTGCGCAGGGCTGTTCATCAAGGTCCCGTACGCGGAGATGAGCCCCGGCCCGACCGTGAACACGCTCGGCGACTCGCACGGTGCGCCCGTCCTCAACATCGCCGGGCGCAAGACGTACCCGACCAGCGGCCACCTCAACATGACGACGGTCCGCGTCACCGGCGCGGACTACGACATGAGCCTGGTGGAAGCGGTGTACGGGTGGCTGTCCGGCGACAACATCGTCGTGCCGCACGAGAACCTCTACCCGGACGGCAAGACGGACGCGGAATCCACCCAGGAGAACGCCGAGGAGTTCAGCCAGTCGCAGCAGAGCGCCAAGGTGGCGGCCCTGAATCAGCTCGGCATCCCCGTCACCGCCCGCGTGATCGTCGCGTCCGTGGTCAAGGACAGCCCCGCCGAGGGCAAGCTGCACGCCGGTGACGTGATCAAGGCGGTGGACGGCGCCCCCGTCACCGCCCCCGAGGACGTGGCGAAGCTCGTCACCAAGCACAAGCCCGGCGAGCCGGTCGAGTTCACCATCGTGCCCGCCGCGGAGGCGGCCGAGGCGGCGAAGGCGAACCACGAGCCCACCGGTTCCTCGAAGGTGACGATCAACGCGGGCAAGGCGGAGGGCGACGGCCACGCCATCGTCGGCATCCGGGCCGGATCCGACCACACCTTCCCGTTCACGATCGACATCAAGCTCGCGGACGTCGGCGGCCCGAGCGCCGGCCTGATGTTCGCCCTCGGCATCGTGGACAAGCTGACGCCGGAGGACCTGACCGGCGGCAAGTTCGTCGCGGGCACCGGCACCATCAACGACGCGGGCAAGGTCGGTCCGATCGGCGGCATCCAGATGAAGACCATCGGTGCCCGCCAGGCCGGCGCCGAGTACTTCCTGACGCCCGCCGAGAACTGCGCCTCCGCCGCCACGAACGTGCCCGACGGCCTGACCCTGGTGAAGGTCTCCACGATCGGCGACGCCACCAAGGCCCTGGAGAAGATCAGCAAGGGGGACACGGCCGGGCTGACGCAGTGCAGCGCCAAGCCCTGACCGGCCCCTCCCCCTGCGGTCCTACGAGAAGGTCGCGGCCAGGGCCTCCGCCAGCCCGGGCACCAGGCCCCCGCCGGTGAGCACCTCGGTCGAGGAGTCCTTCTCGCGCAGCCGTACGGCCGACTCGCGCGAGCCGTCGCGCAGCACGGCCACGGTGAGGCGGACCTCCTGCCGCTCCGGGTGACCGGCGACCCACTTCGACAGCTGCTTGTCGTTCAGCCCCTCCGGTACGGAGGCCTCCGCGGACGGCGGCAGCATCAGCCGCTCCACCGTCAGCGCACAGCCGACGACGGCGTCGGGCCAGGCGATGGTGCCCAGGAACTTGTCGAGGGGGGTCCCCTTCGGGACCTCGTCCTGCTCGATCGGGGTGAGGGAGGCCTTGCCGGCGTCGTCCTGGTCGAGGCCGAGCTGGCTCGCGAGCCGAGGCTCCTGCTTCTTGAGCCGGGCGGTGTCGACGAGGGCGAACAGCCGGGCCGGCTGGTCCCAGCCGAGGCCGGCCGCGTACTCGTCGATCTCGAGGCAGGCACGGGTCAGCGGCGAGGCCGCCATGGGGGTGCCGGGGGAAGGCGAAACGTTGGACATGGGCAACATCCTGCCTCCTTTCCACCGGATACCGGGAACTGACCGAAGCCTCAGTAAGTTGCATGAGTGGGCTCTACGATCGGGGGCCCGTTCATTACCAGACCCAGCGACTTTCGAGGTGCGCACCTTGGCTTTCCAGATGCCGGACCGCGGCGGAGGCCCGTCCGGGCCACGGATGAGAGTCGGCCGCCCCTCCCGGCGGGCCCGCACTCTCCTCATGACCTTGGGCGTGCTGGCCGTCCTGGCCATGCTCTTCATCATGTTCGCGGGCTTCTGGACGGACTGGCTCTGGTTCCGCTCCGTGAAGTACTCCACCGTCTTCACCACCACGCTGTGGACCAAGATCGGGCTCTTCGCCGTCTTCGGTCTGCTGATGACCGGTGTCGTCGGATTCAACATCTGGCTGGCCCACCGGCTGCGGCCGCCGCTCAGCGCGATGTCGATGGAGCAGCAGAGCCTCGACCGTTACCGGATGAGCATCGCCCCTTACAAGAAGTGGCTGCTGCTGGGCATCGCGGTGCTCGTCGGCCTGATCGCGGGCGCCTCGGCGGCCGGCCAGTGGAAGACCTGGCTCATGTACGTGAACGGCGTGACCTTCGGCACGAAGGACCCGCAGTTCCACATGGACGTGTCCTTCTACACCTTCGACCTGCCCTGGTACCGCTTCCTGCTCGGCTTCGGCTTCGCCGCGGTCGTGCTGTCGGTGATCGCCGCGGCCGTCGTGCACTACCTGTACGGCGGACTGCGGGTGACCAGCCCGGGCGCCCGGGCCACCGCCGCCGCGACCGGGCACCTGTCGGTGCTGCTCGGCCTCTTCGTCACGCTCAAGGCCATCGCGTACTGGCTCGACCGGTACGGCCTCGCCGTCAAGTCCAGCGACTTCAAGGCCGCCGACAACTGGACGGGCCTGCGGTACGTCGACGCCAACGCCTATCTCCCGGCGAAGACGATCCTCGTCGCCATCGCCGCGATCTGCGCCGTGCTGTTCTTCGCGACGCTGTGGCGCCGCACCTGGCAGCTGCCCGTGATCGGCTTCGGCCTGATGGTGCTCTCGGCGATCCTGATCGGCGGGCTGTACCCGGCGATCGTGCAGAAGTTCCAGGTCCAGCCGAACGAGCAGGCCAAGGAATCCCCGTACGTCCAGAAGAACATCAAGGCCACGCGCGACGCCTACGGGATCGCGGGCTCCGAGGTCACGGACTACCCGGGCTCCCCGCAGACGGCGGACCGGAGCAAGCTGCGGCCGCAGGCCGACACCACGGCCAGCATCCGGATCCTGGACCCGAACATCGTCTCGCCGGCGTTCCAGCAGCTCCAGCAGGTCAAGGGCTACTACGCCTTCCCGTCCACGCTCGCCGTGGACCGGTACAGCGGCCAGGACACGGTCATCGGGCTGCGCGAGCTGAACATCGGCGGCATCCCGAAGAACAACTGGATCAACGACCACTTCAAGTACACGCACGGGTACGGCGTGGTCGCGGCCAAGGGCACCACCGTCGGTGACCAGGGGGCCCCGGACTTCACCCAGTCCGACCTGCCCTCCAAGGGGATGTTCGGCACGGACTTCGAGCAGCGCATCTACTACGGCGAGCAGACGAAGCAGTACTCGATCGTCGGCGGGCCGCAGAAGGAGCTCGACTACTCGGACGACAAGGGCGAGAAGGAGACGAGCTACAAGGGCGACTCCGGCGTCAGCCTGGACAACCCGGTCAACCGGGCCGCCTACGCGCTCTCCTTCAGCGAGCCGCAGATCCTCTACTCGGGCGCCATCGGCGAGGGCTCGCGGATCCTCTACAACCGCACGCCCAAGCAGCGCGTCGAGGCCGTCGCCCCGTGGCTGACCATCGACGGCGCGCCCTACCCGGCCGTGATCGACGGCCGGATCAAGTGGATCGTCGACGCGTACACGACCACCAACGGCTACCCGTACGCCTCGCGCACCACCCTGGGCCAGAGCACCGCCGACTCGCTGACCAACAGCCAGCGCGCGGTGGTGGCCCAGGAGAACCAGGTCAACTACATCCGCAACTCGGTGAAGGCCACCGTCGACGCGTACGACGGCTCGGTCAACCTGTACCAGTGGGACACCGAGGACCCGGTCTTGAAGACCTGGATGAAGGCGTTCCCCGGCACGGTGAAGCCCAAGAGCGACATCGCCAAGCCGCTCATGGACCACCTCCGCTACCCGCAGGACCTCTTCAAGGTCCAGCGCGAGCTGCTGACCCGGTACCACGTCACGGACCCGCAGACCTTCCTCAGCGGCAGTGAGGCCTGGGCGGTCCCGGACGACCCGACGACCAAGGCCGGCACGGCGGTCCCGCCGTACTACCTGTCGATGAAGATGCCGGGCCAGAAGGAGAAGGACCAGGTCTTCTCGCTCACCACGACGTTCACGCCGAACGAGCGGCCCAACCTGAGTGCCTTCATGGCGGTCAACGCCGATCCGGGCACTCCGGACTACGGCAAGATCAGAATCCTGAAGATGCCGACCAGCAAGCCGCCGGACGGCCCCGGTCAGGTGCAGAGCAAGTTCCAGTCCGAGCCGAAGATCGCCGAGTCGATCCGCCTGCTGCGCGGTGGTGACTCGGAGATCGAGTACGGCAACCTGCTCGCGGTGCCGCTCGACGGCGGAATGCTCTACGTGGAGCCGGTGTACGTCCGCAGCTCCGGGCTGAAGTACCCGCTGCTGCGCAAGGTACTGGTGACCTACGGCGGCCAGACGGCCTTCGAGGACACGCTGGAGAAGGCGCTGAACGTGGTCTTCGGGGCCGAGGCCCCGACCACGCCGGTGCCCCCGGCCCAGCCGCCGGGCGAGGGCACCGTCACGCCCCCGGTGAACCAGGACCCGACGGTCAAGGCGGCCCTCGCCGACGCGCAGAAGGCCGTCGAGGACGCCGAGAAGGCCCGTCAGGCCGGTGACTGGGCGGCCTTCGGCAAGGCTCAGGACGAGATCAAGGCGGCGCTGAAGCGGGCGATCGACGCGGAGGCGAAGCCGGCGGCGCCCAGTCCGGGCGGCTGATGATCAGTGGGTAATGGCTCCGTCCCGCGTCGTGATACTGTGGTTTCACCGACGCGGGGTGGAGCAGCTCGGTAGCTCGCTGGGCTCATAACCCAGAGGTCGCAGGTTCAAATCCTGTCCCCGCTACTGAAGATGAAGGCCCGGATCCATGGGATCCGGGCCTTCGTCATGCCCGGGGCGGACACGCGTTAGCTGGGGCGGGTGAGTTGGGGTAGGAGCGTGTTTGACTTACCTCACTGTGGGCATGTCGACAAAACGCTGTAGTGACCTCACTGGCTGCGACATACCAGGTGTACGCGGGTAGCAGGTGATGCGACGATGGGATTTATGGGGGACAGGTCAACTCTGCTGGAGACAGGGCGGTTTGTGAGGGCGGAGACCGAATCGGGCGCAGAGACCCAGGGGGCGGTTCCGGTAGCCGACGCGCAGACCGCGCCGACCGATGCGGACTTCTTGGACAAGCACAGCGCGCAGGAGCTGTTCGCCGAGACCGACGCGGCGAGCGACGCCGAGCTGGAGGCCCGGCACCGGGTGGCCGCCGACAAGGGCGACCCCGGTGCCATGAGCGTGCTCGGCGCGCTGCTGCTGCGCCGTGGTGACCTCGACGGGGCCGAGCCGTACCTGCGGGGCGCCACCGGCGAAGGGGACCGGGCCGCCGCGAACAACCTCGGTGTCCTGCTGCACCAGCGCGGCTACCCCGAAGACGCCGCCGGCTGGTGGCGGGTCGCCGCCGTCGCCGGATCCGCGCCGGCCGCGCACGCCCTGGGCCGTCACTTCCGCGAGCGCGGGGACGAGCCCGCGGCCGAGTACTGGATGAGGCAGGCGGCGGAATCCGGCCACGCGCTGGGCGCGTACGGACTGGCCGACCTGCTGGAGCACCGCGGGGACAAGGGCGTCGAGCGGTGGTTCCGCGCCGCCGCCGAACAGGGGCACCGCGAAGCCGCGTACCGGCTGGCGAGGCACCTGCGCAAGGGCGACCCCACCGAGGCCGAGCAGTGGTACCGGCAGGCCGCCGCGCGCGGGCACCGGCGCGCGGCCCTGCACCTGGGCGCGCTGCTGGAGGCGCGCGGGGAGCTCAAGGAGGCCGGGCGCTGGTACCTGACCTCCGCCAAGCAGGGGGAGGCCCGCGCCGCGTGCGCGCTCGGCTTCCTGCTGCGCGACGCCGGGGACGAGGAGAGCGCGGCCACCTGGTGGCACCGGGCCGCCCAGGACGGCGACGGCAACGCCGCGAACGCGCTGGGCGCCCTGCACGCCGCGCGCGGGGAGACCCAGACCGCGGAGCGCTGGTACCGGACCGCCATGGACGCGGGCGACCAGAACGGGGCGTACAACCTCGCCCTGCTGTGCGCCGCGCAGGACCGCACCGCGCAGGCCGAGCAGTGGTACCGGCGGGCGGCCTACGCGGGGCACCGCGAGGCGGCCAACGCGCTGGCCATCATGCTGCTGCAGGTCGGGGACGCGGCGGGCGCGGAGCCGTGGTTCTCGAAGGCGGCCGAGGCGGGCAGCGTCGACGCCGCGTTCAACCTCGGCATCCTCTTCGCCAGCCGCGACGAGGACCGTACGGCGCTGAAGTGGTACGAGCGGGCCGCCTCGGCCGGGCACACGGACGCGGCGCTCCAGGTCGGCATCGCGCTGGTCCGCGACGGGGAGGAGCGCGCCGCCGAGCGGCACCTGCGGTGCGCGGCGGGCGGCGGCAGCGCGGAGGCCGCCTTCCGGCTGGCCGCGCTGCTGGAGTCGCTGGCCCCGCCGCCGGAGCCGGTCGCGCTGGGCGAGCCGGTGGGCGGCGCCCCCAAGACGGAGAGCGAGGAGTGGTACGAGCGGGCCGCCGAGCTGGGGCACCGCCGCGCCCAGGTGCGGGTCGGCATGCTGGCCGCCGCCCGCGGCGACTTGGCCGTCGCCGCGCGCTGGTACCGGGAGGCGGCCGAGGCCGGGTCCCGCAACGGGGCGTTCAACCTGGGGCTGCTGCTCGCCCGCGAGGGCAGCGAGCCGGAGGCCGCGCTGTGGTGGACGCGGGCCGCGGTGGCGGGCCACGGCCGTGCGGCGCTGCGGCTGGGGCTGCTGGCGGCCCGGCACGGGGACCTCGCGGAGGGGCAGAAGTGGTGCGTTCGCGCCATGGAGCTGGGGCCGGCGGAGGTCTCGGAGCGGGCGGCGCGGCTGCGCGACGCGCTCGCGGAGGAGCTGTCCGCCTGAGCGCGCTCGCACGCCGGCGAGGCCGGAAGTTAAGCGATTTGCATCTGTTGGAAGGCTTCACGTACAGTCGTGTTTACCGACGCGGGGTGGAGCAGCTCGGTAGCTCGCTGGGCTCATAACCCAGAGGTCGCAGGTTCAAATCCTGTCCCCGCTACTGAAGGCTCAGGGCCCGGATCCAATGGATCCGGGCCCTGAGTCGTTTCCGGTCGTGAACCGGAAGGCAGAAGAGCCCGGACCCCCGTGGGGTCCGGGCTCTTCTCGTGTTTCCGGGTCAGGCCCCTGCGCAGTTCGGGCAGACCCCGCGGTAGGTGACCTCGACCGCGGACACGACGAAGCCGAAGCGCTCCGTGTCCGGCAGGTCGGCCAGCGGGTTGCCCGCCGGGTGGACGTCGCGGATCGCGCCGCACTGGGCGCAGACCAGGTGCTGGTGGGGCTTGTGGGCGTTCGGGTCGTACCGCTTGGCGCGCCGGTCCGTGGAGACCTCCAGGACCTCGCCCAGGGTGACGAGCTCGCCCAGGGTGTTGTAGACGGTCGCCCGGGAGATCTCGGGCAATTTGGCCACAGCGCGCGCGTGGACCTCGTCGGCCGTCAGGTGCACGTGGTCACCGTCGAGCACCTCGGCCACGACACGCCGCTGCGCCGTCATGCGCCAGCCGCGTCCGCGGAGTCGTTCCAGCAGGTCACTCATAGACATCAGCCTAACAGTGAGGGGATTCGGTGTAACTCCCGAACCGGTGCGGACTTGGATGCTTACTTGACTTAGACAAAGTCCATTGTAGGATCGAGTACGGCAAACGCCAAGGACAGGACACGCAGGAATGACGCAGGAGGCGCACGTGACGCAGGGACCGCTCACCACGGAGGCCGGGGCTCCGGTCGCCGACAACCAGAACAGCGAGACCGCCGGCGTCGGAGGTCCCGTCCTGGTCCAGGACCAGCTGCTGCTGGAGAAGCTCGCGCACTTCAACCGCGAGCGCATCCCGGAGCGCGTGGTGCACGCCCGCGGCGCCGGCGCCTACGGCACCTTCACGCTGACCCGCGACGTCTCCCAGTGGACCCGTGCCAAGTTCCTCTCCGAGGTCGGCAAGGAGACCGAGACCTTCCTGCGCTTCTCCACCGTCGCGGGCAACCTCGGCAGCGCCGACGCGGTGCGCGACCCCCGCGGCTGGGCGCTGAAGTTCTACACCGAAGAGGGCAACTACGACCTCGTCGGCAACAACACCCCGGTGTTCTTCATCAAGGACGCCATCAAGTTCCCCGACTTCATCCACACCCAGAAGCGCGACCCGTACACGGGCTCTCAGGAGGCGGACAACGTCTGGGACTTCTGGGGTCTGTCGCCCGAGTCGACCCACCAGGTGACCTGGCTGTTCGGTGACCGCGGCATCCCGGCGTCCTACCGCCACATGAACGGTTACGGCTCGCACACGTTCCAGTGGAACAACGAGGCCGGCGAGGTCTTCTGGGTCAAGTACCACTTCAAGACCGACCAGGGCATCAAGAACCTCACCCAGGCCGAGGCCAACCAGCTCGCCGGTGAGGACCCCGACTCGCACCAGCGCGACCTGCGCGAGTCCATCGAGCGCGGTGACTTCCCGAGCTGGACCGTCCAGGTCCAGATCATGCCCGCGGCCGAGGCGGCGACCTACCGCTTCAACCCGTTCGACCTCACCAAGGTGTGGCCGCACGAGGACTACCCGCCGATCGAGATCGGCAAGCTGGAGCTCAACCGCAACCCGGAGAACGTCTTCGCCGAGGTCGAGCAGTCGATCTTCTCCCCGGCGCACTTCGTCCCCGGTATCGGTCCCTCCCCGGACAAGATGCTCCAGGGCCGCCTCTTCGGCTACGGCGACGCCCACCGCTACCGCGTCGGCATCAACGCCGACCACCTGCCGGTGAACCGTCCGCACGCCACCGAGGCGCGCACCAACTCCCGTGACGGCTACCTGTACGACGGCCGCCACAAGGGTGCGAAGAACTACGAGCCCAACAGCTTCGGCGGCCCGCACCAGACCGACCGCCCGCTGTGGCAGCCCATCGACGTGACGGGCGGCACGGGCAACCACGCCGCCGCCGTGCACGGCGAGGACACCGACTTCGTCCAGGCCGGCAACCTCTACCGCCTCTACTCGGAGGACGAGAAGGCCCGCCTGATCGAGAACCTGTCCGGCTTCATCGCCAAGGTCTCGCGCGACGACATCGTCGAGCGCGCGATCGACAACTTCCGCCAGGCGGACGGCGACTTCGGCAAGCGGCTGGAGGCCGCGGTCCAGGCCCTCCGCGCCTGATCCCGGATCGCTTGTCGTAGCAGGACGCCGGGCCGCGGCCCTCCTCGGAGGACCGCGGCCCGGCGTCGTTCGCGCAGAAGTGCCTACGCGGAGACCGTGCGCCGCGCCGGTACCCAGCAGCGTATGACGTCCCGTACGGACACGATGCCCACCGGGCCGCCGTTCTCCAGCACGATCAGGTGCCGGAACCCGCCGTGCGCCATCGCTTCGGCAGCCTCCTGCACGGTGGCGTCCGGAGTGCAGAAGACGACGTTGTTGGTGGTGTGCGCACCCACGGACTCCCGGTCGGGATCGTGGCCCGCGCCGATCGAGTTGAGGATGTCGCGCTCGGTCAGGATGCCGATTCCGCTGTGCTCGGGGTCGAGGACGACGGCCGCGCCGACGCGCCGGCCGGACATCAGGCAGGCCGCCTGCCGGAGGGTGTGCGCGGGTCCGAGGGTGAGGATCACGGTGCTCATTGCGTCACGGACGAGCATGAAGAGAGCCACCTCCTGGGGTGAGCCCCCCGCTTGGGCGGGTGTGCCCGTGAAGCCGCCTTAGAGAAAGGCTTCACAAGCGCACAAGCGTGGGGAGTATCAGATTCCCACGGACCCGGGGGGCCGACAAGAAGGCGCGCAACGGAGCACGGGCAGCGCGCGCCGGCCTCAGGCGCGCGGGTGCAGCAGGCCGAGCATGTCCTCGTGCAGCAGCCCGTTCGAGGCCGCCGCGTTCCCGCCGTGCACGCCGTCCACCCCGTCGAGGCTGGTGAAGCGGCCGCCCGCCTCCTGGACCACGACCGCGATGGCCGCCATGTCCCAGAGGTTCAACTCGGGCTCGGCGCACAGGTCCAGCGACCCCTCCGCGACCATCATGTACGGCCAGAAGTCGCCGTAGCCGCGGGTACGCCAGCACGCGCGGGTCAGGTCCAGGAACCCGGCGAGCCGGCCCTGCTCCTCCCACCCGCTCAGCGAGGAGTACGCGAACGAGGCGTCAGCCAGCCCGGCCACCTGCGACACGCCGATCGCGCCGGTCTCGCCGAGCGCGCCACCCGCGTACGCCCCCTGCCCCTCGGCCGCCCACCAGCGGCGGCCCAGCGCCGGCGCGGAGACCACACCGACCACCGGCCGGAAGACGCCGTCGGCGCCCTCGGCCATCAGCGAGATCAGCGTCGCCCATACGGGCACCCCGCGCACGTAGTTCTTCGTACCGTCGATCGGGTCCACGACCCAGCGGCGCGGGCCGCTGCCCTGCAGGCCGTACTCCTCGCCCAGGATCGCGTCGCCGGGCCGCGCGGCCGCGATGCCGGCCCGGATGATCTCCTCGGCGGCCTGGTCGGCCTCGCTCACCGGGGTCATGTCCGGCTTCGTCTCGACCTTCAGGTCGAGGGCGCGGAACCGCTCCATCGTGGCGGCGTCCGCCGCGTCGGCGAGTTCGAGGGCAAGGCGCAGGTCATCGTCATACTCGGGCATGTCCGAACAGTATCGAGACTCCCGGACCCGGGCGAACGACGTCCACAGTGCGGCCCCGACGCGCCCTTGACAGGATCTGTCGGCCCGTCAAATCTTGCCGGAGAGCCGATCGGGGAGGCGCGGATGCCGGCAGCCCGGGAGTCCTTACTGGAAGCGGCGGGAGCGGCCCTCTCGGCACGCCCCTGGCCGGCCGTGCGGATGGTCGACGTGGCCGCCGCCGCCGGGGTGTCCCGGCAGACCCTCTACAACGAGTTCGGCGGCAAGGCGGGCCTGGGCAGCGCCCTGGTCCGGCGCGAGGCCGACCGCTACCTCGACGGCGTGGACCGGGCCCTGTCCGCCCCGGCCCAGGCCGCCGACCGGCTCGCCGCCCTCGCCGAGTGGACCGTACGGGCGGCCCGCGCCCAGCCCCTCGTACGGGCCCTGCTCACCGGCGGCTGGGACGCGGGCCTGCCGGCCGCGGGCCGCCGGACGCCCGGGCCCGGTGAGCTGGCCCGGGCCGTCCGCGACCGGGCGGCCGCCGCGCTCACCCCGGGGGAGGGGCCGCAGCGGTGCGAGCTCGCCGTGCGCCTCGCCCTCTCCTACGTGATCGCCCCGGGGGAGGAACCGGGGACGGCCGAGCTGCTCGGGCTGCTCCGGCAGCTCAGTGCGCCGACCCGGACAGCTGGAGCCCGATGACCCCCAGGATGACCAGCGAGATCGAGACGAGCTTGAGGGTGGAGACCAGGTCGCCGAGGAAGACCATGCCGTAGATCGCGGTCCCGGCCGCGCCGATGCCCGTCCACACCGCGTACGCCGGTCCCACGTCCAGCTTCTTGAGGGCCAGCGTCAGCAGACCGAAGCTGCCGAGCGCGAAGCACGCGAAGGCGACGGTCGGCCACAGCCGGGTGAATCCGTGGGAGAGCTTGAGGCAGACCGCGAAACCGGTCTCCAGGAGTCCCGCGACCACGACCAGCAGCCACGCCATGTCGAATGCCTCCCCGCGTCACATGACATCACGTCACTTGGTGGGATTATGCATTTATCCAGACAGGGCCCCCGACAAACACGGCACGCCCCGCCGGACGGTCAGTCGCCCTCGCGGCGCTCCCGCGTCTCCAGCAGCCGCCGCAGCGAATACAGCCGCGCCGGGTCCGCGTGCCCGTCCTCCACCCACTTGTCGAGCGCGCAGTCCGGCTCGTCGTGGCTGCACGCGCGCGGGCACCCCTCCGTACCCGGCACCAGCTCCGGGAAGGCCAGGATCACCCGGGACGGATCCACGTGGTGCAGGCCGAAGGAGCGCACACCCGGGGTGTCGATGACCCAGCCGTCACCCGAGGGCAGCGGCAGCGCCAGCGCCGAGGTGGTGGTGTGCCGGCCGCGCCCGGTCACCGCGTTGACCACTCCGGTGGCGCGCTGGCGGCCCTCGGCGACCAGCGAGTTCACCAGCGTGGTCTTGCCGACGCCCGAGTGGCCGACGAAGGCGGTGATCCGGCCGGCCAGCCGCTCGCGCACCCGGTCCGCGGCATCGCCCGTCGCGAGCTCCTCGCGGTTGGTGACCACGTAGTTCAGGCCGAAGGTCGAGTAGATCTCCAGGATCTTGTCCGCGGAGGTCAGATCGGACTTGGTGAGCACCAGCAGCGGCTCCAGCCCGGCGTCGTACGCCGCGACCAGACAGCGGTCGATCATCCGGGGCCGCGGCTCCGGGTCGGCGAGGGCCGTGACGATGGCCAGCTGGTCGGCATTGGCGACGACCACCCGCTCGTACGGGTCGTCGTCGTCGGCGGTGCGCCGCAGGACGGACTTGCGCTCCTCGATCCGCACGATGCGGGCCAGAGTGTCCTTCTTGCCGGACAGGTCACCGACGATCCAGACCCGGTCCCCGACCACCGCGGCCTTGCGGCCGAGCTCGCGCGCCTTCATCGCGTGCACGGAGCGGCCCTCGACCAGGCAGGTCAGCCGACCTCGGTCGACGGTCAGGACGAAGCCCTCGGCCGCGTCCTCGTGCTTGGGCCGGATGCTCGTCCGCGGCCGGTTGCCCTTGGGGTTGGGGCGCTGGCGGATGTCGTCCTCGTCGGTGTGCTTGCCGTACCTGCGCATGACGGGCCCTACGCTCCCGCACCCGCTCCGGGCGTCCCGGAACCACCGGCGTCCCCGGCGAGCATGTCCGTCCACATCTTCGGGAAGTCCGGCAGGGTCTTCGCGGTCGTCGCCACGTTCTCGATCTGTACGCCCTCCACCGCCAGGCCGATCACCGCGCCCGCGGTGGCCATCCGGTGGTCGTCGTACGTGTGGAACACGCCGCCGTGCATCCGGCGCGGCCGGATGCGCAGGCCGTCGGCGGTCTCGGTGACGTCGCCGCCGAGCGCGTTGATCTCCTTGGTCAGCGCCGCCAGCCGGTCCGTCTCGTGCAGCCGCAGGTGCGCGACCCCGCGCAGCACGGACTCGGAGTCGGCCAGGGCCGCCACCGCCGCGATGCCCGGGGTGAGCTCGCCGACCTCGCTCAGGTCCACGTCGATGCCGTGGATCTTGCCGGTGCCGGTGAAGACCAGGCCCGCGTCGGTCAGCTCGCAGGAGCCGCCCATCTCCGTGAAGATCCGGCGCAGCGCGTCACCGGGCTGGGTGGTGCGGCGCGGCCAGTCCGGGACGGTGACCGTACCGCCCGTGATCAGGGCCGCGGCCAGGAAGGGCTGGGCGTTGGACAGGTCCGGCTCCACGACCATGTCGCGGCCGAGCAGCGCGCCGGGGGAGACCCGCCACACGTTCTTCTCGCCGCCGGCCTCGGGGGTGTCGACCTGGGCGCCCGCCGCGCGCAGCATCTCCACGGTCATCCGGATGTGCGGCATCGACGGCAGGGTGGCGCCCACGTGCCGGACCTCGACGCCCTGGTTGAAGCGCGGGGCGGAGAGCAGCAGCGCGGAGACGAACTGCGAGGAGTTGCTGGCGTCGATCTCGACCGTGCCGCCCTCCAGCGCCCCGCCGCCCTGGACGGTCATGGGCAGCGCGCCCCGGCCGTCGTCGTCGATCCGGGCGCCGAGCGTGCGCAGGGCGCTGATGACCTGGCCGAGCGGGCGCTCGTAGGAGCGCGGGTCGCCGTCGAAGCGGATGTCCCCGTCGGCGAGGGTGGCGACGGGCGGCAGGAAGCGCATGACGGTGCCGGCGTTGCCGACGTCCACGGTCGTCGGGCCGTGCAGGGCCGCCGGGATGATCCGCCAGGCCTCGCCGCCCACCGCGCCGTTGGCGGCACTCGCGGAGCTGGAGGAGACCGTCTCCTCGATGCCGACGCCCAGCGCGCGCAGGGCGTCGGACATCAGCTGGGAGTCGCGCGAGCGCAGCGGGCGGCGCACCCAGCCGGGTTCGGCGGCGAGCGCGGCGAGCACGAGGGCGCGGTTGGTGACCGATTTGGACCCCGGCACCGTGACGGTGGCGTGGACGGTCCCATCGGCGAGCGGAGCGGGCCAGAGGGCAGGGAGCGCGGGGGTCTCGGTCATGGCCCCCACTTTAATGGCTTCCTCCGGCCCCAGATCTTGATCGCCGTCCGGTCTCAGGGGGTGGTCACAGGGCGAGCAGCCAGCGGCCGCCGCCGACCAGCGAGCACAGCGCGACGACGTGGAAGAACAGCAGCCACACCACCGGATGCAAGTGGGTGAGCCGGCCCAGCTGATCGGCATCGGAATCCGGGGCTCCGCCGTTCCTGCGCTTGGCCCCCAGCTCGAAGACCGGCCGCACCCCGCCGAGCAGCAGGAACCACACCACCAGGTAGGCGAAGCCGGCCTGCACCTCGGCCGGCGTCAGCCAGGACACCAGCAGGAAGGCCCCGCCGGTCAGCACCACGGTCAGCGCCCCGTACGCGTTGCGGATCATCACCAGCATCACCACCAGCAGGGCGGTGGCCGCCCACAGCAGCAGCGTGATCCGGTGCGCGGACAGCAGCGCCGCCCCGCCGAGCCCGAGCAGCGAGGGCGCCGTGTACCCGCCGGCGGCGGTCAGGATCATCCCGAGCCCGGTGGGCTTGCCCCGGCTGACGGTGACCCCGCTCGTGTCGGAGTGCAGCCGTATCCCGCTCAGGCGCCGCCCGGTCAGCAGCGCCAGCAGACCGTGCCCGCCCTCGTGCGCGATGGTGATGGCGTTGCGGGAGAGCCGCCACAGCGGGCGGGGACCGACGGCGGCGAGCGCGACCAGGCCGGTCACGATCACCAGCCACCGGTCGGGCGGGGTCTGTATGCCCGTGAGCCGGTCCCACAGGCCGGCCGTCGTGCTGCTGTCCATGAGGTGGCGGACTCCTTGTGTCGGTGTCGTGGGGGTACCTCCCAGCGGTAGCCGGGGGAGTGACATGGCAGTGTGGCAGCCATGTGCGGACGGTATGCGGCGAGTCGTAAGCCCGAGGACCTGGTGGAGGCCTTCGGCATCGAGAAGTGGGAGCCGGAGGAGGCCCTGGCCCCCGACTGGAACAGGCGCCGACGAAAGAGGTCCACGTCGTCCTCGACCGTCCCCTGAAGGACGCTTCGCACCCGCGTCCGGTTCGCCAGCTGCGCACCCTGAAATGGGGCCTGGTCCCCTCCTGGGCGCAGAACCCCGACGGCGCCGCCCGGATGATCAATGCCCGGTCCGAGACCCTGCACGAGAAGCCGTCCTTCCGGCGCCCCTTCGCGCAGCGCCGCTGCATCGTCCCCGCCGACGGCTACTACGAGTGGGTCACCGCCCACGACGAGCGGCAGCTGGAGGTGGAGGGGAAGAAGAAGAGGGCCCGCAAGCAGCCCTACTTCGTGCTCCCCTCCGACGGCTGCGTCTTCGCCATGGCCGGGATATACGAGTTCTGGCGCGACCGGACCCTGCCCGACGAGCACCCGCTCGCCTGGTGGGTCACCTGCTCGGTGATCACCGCCGAGGCCGAGACGACCCCCCTGGGCGTGCCCCCGGCCGAAGGGCCGCGCTCGCTCTCCGAGATCCACCCGCGGATGCCGCTGATGCTGACCCCGGACCGCTGGGACGCCTGGCTGGACCCCGCGAACACCGACACCGAGGGTTCCCTGCGGGAGCTGCTGGCGCCGCCGCCGGGCGGCCTGATGCGCGCCTACCCGGTGTCCACCGCCGTCAGCAACGTCCGCAACAACGGACCGGAGCTGCTCGAAGAGCTGGCCGCCCCCGAGGAGGCAACCCTCTTCTAGGGCCGGGCCCGGGCAGGATGGGGTGCATGACCACGCGTACCGAGAGCGTCGACACCCCGGCGGGCGAGGCCCGCATCACCTGGCACACCGCCCGCGCCGCGAAGCTCGTGCTCGCCGTGAGCCACGGCGCCGGCGGCGGCATCGAGGCCCGCGACCTCCAGGCGCTGGCCGCCGCCCTGCCCGCCCGCGGGATCACGGTCGCGCTGGTCGAACAGCCCTGGCGGGTCGCCGGGAAGAAGGTCGCCGCCGCGCCCAAGGTGCTGGACGAGGGATGGCGCGCGGTGTGGCCCGCGCTGGCGAAGTCCGGACCGCCGGTGGTCGCGGGCGGACGCAGCGCCGGGGCCCGGGTGGCCTGCCGGACCGCCGTCGAACTGGGCGCCGCCGGGGTGCTGGCGCTGGCGTTCCCGCTGCACCCGCCGGGCCGGCCGGAGAAGTCCCGCGCCGCGGAGCTCACCGGGGCCGGCCGGCCCACGCTCGTGGTCCAGGGCGGCCGGGACCCCTTCGGGCGCCCCGAGGAGTTCCCCGCGGGGGAGCACGAGCTGGTGGAGATCCCGTACGGCGATCACGGTTTCGCCGTGCCGAAGAAGGCGGACCTCACCCAGGACGAGGCCCTCGGGAAGATCACCGATGCGGTCGGGCGATGGCTCCTCGCGCTCCCGGCCGGCAACTAGCGCGAAGCGCGCGGGAACAGAAGGCCGAAAACCCGTCCGGTACGCGGGAATGCGCCGCCCGGCCCTTCTGTTGTCTCGGATGTCGGTACGTACGGGAACTTGTCGGAGGAGAGGGAGCGCATGACCCAGGTCATCAGTCAGAACCAACGGCAGGCCGCTGACCTGGACTGGACGGTTCTTCCTGCCCCCAAGCGCAGCACGCTTCGGGCGGCGGAGGGCCGGGATGGTCGACTATTCTCCGATTCGAGCGGGTCCGCTTTCGGAGCCGCCACGCAGTCGGAGGAGGTGGGTCCTGTCGCTGGGACCGACGAAGGCCACGCGGAGGAGACGACCCCGGAGCGCAACGCGCGCTTCGAGCGGGACGCCCTCGGCTACCTCGACCAGATGTACTCGGCCGCGCTGCGCATGACGCGCAACCCGGCCGACGCTGAGGACCTGGTCCAGGAGACGTACGCGAAGGCATACGCGTCCTTCCACCAGTTCCGCGAGGGCACCAACCTGAAGGCGTGGCTGTACCGCATCCTGACCAATACGTTCATCAACTCCTACCGCAAGAAGCAGCGCGAGCCCCAGCGCAGCGCCGCGGAGGAGATCGAGGACTGGCAGCTGGCGCGCGCCGAGTCGCACATGTCGACCGGACTGCGCTCCGCCGAGTCGCAGGCGCTCGACCACCTGCCCGATTCGGACGTGAAGGAAGCCCTGCAGGCCATTCCGGAGGAGTTCCGCATCGCGGTCTACCTTGCCGACGTAGAGGGCTTTGCGTACAAGGAGATCGCGGACATCATGGGTACACCCATCGGTACGGTCATGTCGCGACTGCACCGTGGCCGCCGTCAACTCCGCGGAATGCTGGAGGACTATGCCCGTGAGCGCGGGCTGGTTCCCGCGGGCGCGGGAGAGTCGAACGACCGGAAAGGCTCGGGCTCATGAGTTGCGGAGAGCCGCACGAGACAGAGTGCTCTGAGGTCCTGGATCACCTGTACGAGTTCCTTGATCAGGAAATGCCCGACAGCGACTGCACGAAGTTCGAGACCCACTTCGGCGAGTGCAATCCCTGTCTGGAGAAGTACGGCCTGGAGCAGGCCGTGAAGAAGCTGGTGAAGCGCTGCTGCGGGTCGGACGACGTGCCGACCGACCTGCGGTCGAAGGTCATGGGCCGGATCGAGCTGATCCGCTCGGGGCAGGCGGTGCCCGATCACGATGTCACCGCCGACAATCCGACTCCCGGCTGACCGGATCGGCAGTGCATTGAACAGCCGCCCCCGGAAAGGCACTTCGTTCACCCGAAGGTGCTAATCCGGGGGCGTCCGCATGGCGCAATACGACAATGTGGCCCACGTCCCTCGGGGCCCCACTTATTCTCCCCATTCGGTACCGGTCCGCACCGGTACCCGGCCTGAACGGCACACGGGAGGAGAGCGCCATGCGGGTACTTCCGCCGGCGGCGCGCGCATACATCCTGTGCGCCGTCCTCGCCGCCGCGGCCTGCGTCACCCCCGCATTCACGGATTCCGGT
Organism: Streptomyces sp. NPDC029164; assembly: GCF_055563995.1. Classification (NCBI taxonomy): domain Bacteria; kingdom Bacillati; phylum Actinomycetota; class Actinomycetes; order Kitasatosporales; family Streptomycetaceae; genus Streptomyces; species Streptomyces sp. NPDC029164. The sequence continues at coordinate 107,023 of NZ_JBVHWW010000004.1, forward strand.
ACGCCCTGGGCGGCCGTCGCCCTGCTCGCCGTCCTCTACCTCGGCTGCGAACTCGTGAAGGTCTGCCCGCTGCCGGGCAGCCGGGTGCCCGAGGGCATCGGCTCCTTCTTCCCCGTGGTGCTCGCCGCCGTCTTCCTGCTGCCGCCCGCCGCCGCGGCGCTCGTCGCGCTGCCCGGCGGATGCGCGGGGGCCGTGGCCGAGCGGCCCGCCCGGGTGCGCCGGGTGTGGCACGGCGCCCAGCAGGCCATGGCCGCGTGGGCGGCCGGCCGGGCGTACGGGCTGCTGCGCGGTCCGGACTCCCTGGGCGGGGGACCCTCCGCCGGGTCCGGGCCTCCCGGATGGGTGGCCGACTTCCCCTACGCGATGCTCCCCGCGGCCGCCGCGGCCGTCGTCTTCTGCCTGGTGCTCACCGCCCTCGACGGCGGCATCCTGGCCACCGCCGAACGCCGGCCCGCCGCCACCGCCTGGCGCGGACCGCTCACCCTCTCCCTCGCCCCGCACTGCGTCCACGGCCTCGCCGGACTGATGATGGCCGTCATGTGGCGCAGCCCGTACGGGCTCCCGGCCGCACTCCTCGTCCTGCTGCCGATGTACATCTCCTGCTGGGTCTTCGCCCAGTACCACCGCGAGCGCTCCGCCCACCGGGCCACCATCCGCGCCCTCGTCCAGGCCGTCGACATCAAGGACCGCTACACCCGCGGGCACAGCGAACGGGTCGGCCAGGCCTCCGCGATGATCGCCCGCGAGCTGGGCATGGCCGACGACCGGATGGAAGTCGTGCGGATCGCCGGGATCCTCCACGACGTCGGCAAACTGGGCGTCCCCACCCGGCTGCTGCGCAAGGACGGGCCGCTCACCCCGGAGGAACGCCGGATCATCGAGCTGCACCCCGAGTACGGGCACGAGATGGTGCGCGGCATCGGCTTCCTCGGCGAGGCCCGGTCCGCGATCCTGCACCACCACGAGCGGGTCGACGGCTCCGGCTACCCGTACGGGCTGACCGGCGAGCAGATCCCGGTACTGGCCCGGGTGGTGGCGGTGGCCGACGCCTTCGACGCGATGACCTCGACCCGCTCCTACAGCCGGGCCCGGCCGGTGCCGGTGGCCCTGGCCGAGCTGGACCGGTGCGCGGGCGCGCACTTCGACCCGGCGATGGTGCGGGCCCTGACGGGCGCCATCGGCCGGCACGGCTGGCACCCGGTGGTCACCTCCGACGAGGACCTCCAGGTGATCAGCGCAAACACTCCCCCTGAGGTCGCGGGTACCGGGGTACCCGGGCCCTGGCCGTCCGTACCGCCCGGCCCGGGCCCGGGCCCGGGCGCGGCCCCGCCGGCTCCGCCTGCCGATCGGGTCCGGGCGGCTCCCGGCCCGGCCGACAGGAACGGCGGCGCCCTTCCCGAGAGTGCCCGCACGGCCCGATCGGCCGCGCGGACGGCGCTGCGCGCCCTGCCCGCGCAGGACGCGCCGCCCGCCGGGGCCGACCGCCCGGGGAGCGACGCTCCACCCACCGGTGGACGGCCCGGCCGCGACGCGGGCGGCGCCGGGGCGGGCGGATGAGGACCGCGGCCGTGTGGACGGTGCGGGGGGCCGCGGCCGTGCTCACCGCCGTCGCCCTCGCGCACACCCTGTGGAACGGCGTCGTCGAGCCCGGTACCGCCCTGGCCTTCGGCACGCTGATCGCCGTCGGCGAGCTCGCCCGCCGGGACCGGCGCCAGGGCGGCTCCGTCGACCGCCTGCCCGCCCCGCTCGGCTCCGCCGGCGCCCTCGCCTACGCCCTGCTCGGCGAGGACGCCGGCCAGCCCACCCGGCACGGGGTGCTCCAGATCGTCGCCGTCGTCGTCGCGGCGGCCCTCGCCGGGATCGTCCCGCACATCGCCCGGGGCCGCGGCCCCGCCCTCGACCACCTGTCCCGCCGGGTGCTCACCGTCGCCTTCGCCGCCGTGTGTTTCCAGCCGCTCCACAACTCCGGCCGGCTGGACGAACGGGTGGGCCAGGGCCCGTGGCTCGTCCTCTTCCTGCTCTGCCTGCTCGGCCTCACCGCCCTGTGCGACGCCGTGCTCGCCGCCGCGCTGGCCGGGGCCCGCACCGGCCGGCCGTACGGTCCCCTGCTGCGCGACGAGCTGCGGGCCCAGCTCGGCATCGGCGCGGCGATCTGTGCCAGCGGGGTCGTGATGGCGCTCGGCGCGGCCGTGGCGGGACTGTGGGCCATACCCGTCTTCAGCGTGCCCCTGCTGCTGACGCAGCTGTCCTTCCACCGGATCACCGCGATCCGTACGACCTACCGCCAGACGATCACCTCCCTGGCCCGCGCCACCGAGATCGCCGGATACACCCGGCCCGGCCACGCCCGCCGGGTGGCCGCCCTGAGCTGCGCCGTGGGCCGGGAGCTGGGCCTGTCGGAGCGGGAGCTCACGGTGCTGGAGTACGCCGCCCTGATGCACGACATCGGCCAGCTGTCCCTCGTCGACCCGGTGGCGGACGGGGCCACCGCCGAGCTGCCGGCCGCCGAGGCCCGCCGGATCGCCGGGCTGGGCGGGGAGGTGGCCCGCCGGACCGGGGTGCCCGCGGAGGTCGCCGTGGTGGTGGAGCGGCAGGCGGATCCGTACCGGGAGCAGCCCGTCCTGGCCCGCATCGTGCGTACGGTGAACGCGTACGACGACCTGGCCGGGGGGAGCCGTCACCCGGGCGGCTCACTGGCCGCCCTGGAGCAGCTCCGTCTGGGCACCGGGCACGATTACCAGCCGGAGGTCGTGGAGTGCCTGGCGAGGGTTCTGGCCAGGGGCGGACGTGACAGAGTTGTTCCCGTCCGACCTGGGTAACCCATGGGTAATGAGCGGCCGTCCGAGTGGGCATGGTTGGATGCCAGTAAGAGTGTCCGCAAGGCTGCACCGTTGTCCCCCGGCTACCGCCGGGAGGGTGCCCCCAGGCAGGCGGGAATCGTGAGGATCTTCGGGAAGGTACGGCATCGGCCCTCCGCCTCGTGGCGGCAGGCCACCGACCGCGCGTTCACGCTGATCGGCGACGGGCGGTACGAGGACGCGGGCGCGCTCCTGACCAGAGCGGCGGACCTGGAGCCCTGGCTGTCCGAGTCCTGGTTCAATCTGGCCCTGCTGCACAAGTTCCGCCACGACTGGGAGCAGGCACGGGCCGCGGGACTGCGCGCCGTGGCCCTGCTGGACCGCGAGACCGGCGCCCCGGACTGGTGGAACGTGGGCATCGCCGCGACCGCGCTCCAGGACTGGCCGCTGGCCCGGCGGGCCTGGCAGGCGTACGGGCTGAAGGTGCCCGGCGACGCCCACGGCGCGGGCGGCAAGGGCAGCGGCGAACCGGTCGGCATGGAGCTCGGCAGCGCGGCCGTACGGCTCTCGCCCGAGGGCGAGGCCGAGGTGGTCTGGGGCCGCCGGCTGGACCCGGCCCGGCTGGAGGTCCTGTCGATCCCGCTGCCCTCCTCGGGGCGGCGCTGGGGCGAGGTCGTGCTCCACGACGGGGTCCCGCACGGCGAGCGGGTCACCGCGGCCGGTCCCTCGTACCCCGTCTTCGACGAGATCGAGCTGTGGGCGCCGTCGCCGGTGCCGACCTGGGTGGTGCTGCTGGAGGCGGCCACCGAGGCGGACCGTGACGCGCTGGAGCAGCTGGCCTCGGACGCGGGCTTCGCCGCCGAGGACTGGTCCTCGTCGGTGCGGCTGCTGTGCCGGACCTGCTCGGAGAGCGAGATGCCCAGCGACGAGGGCGACGGCGAGCACCTGGATCCGCACGACCACAGCGAGCCGGGGCATCCGGGACCGCTGGGGCACCGCACGGCCGGCTCCGGCTCCCTGTGGGTGCCCGAGCGCGAATGCGGGATCGCGGCGCCGGCCGGTCTGGTGCGCGGACTGCTCGACGGCTGGGTCGCGGACAGTCCGGGCACCCGCGAGTGGCGGGATCTCGAAGAAGTCTGCTGAGCAGGGCCGTAGGCTGTACGGGCACATCGGTGGCCATTGGCGACCACCGGTGACTTGGACTTACGGAAGGCGTACGGCGGACATGTCGCAGCAGGAGAACGAGGTAGTCGGCGTCGAGGTCGTGAACGACGGGTACGTCGTGGACACGGAGGACTGTGCCGAGCGCGAGCTCGCCCACCGTGAGCGCGGCACCGCCCGCCCGATCACCGTCGTCGGTAACCCGGTCCTGCACCGCGAGTGCAAGGACGTCACCGAGTTCGGCGACGAGCTGGCGCAGCTGATCGACGACATGTTCGCCAGCCAGAAGGCCGCCGAGGGCGTGGGCCTGGCCGCGAACCAGATCGGCGTGGACGCCAAGGTCTTCGTCTACGACTGCCCGGACGACGACGGCGTGCGGCACACCGGTGTCGTGGTCAATCCGAAGCTCGTCGAGCTGCCCGCCGGCACCCGGGTGCTGGACGACTCGAACGAGGGCTGCCTGTCGGTCCCGACCGCCTACGCCTCGCTGGCCCGCCCGGACTACGCCGAGGTCGAGGGCCAGGACGCCCAGGGCAACCCGATCAAGGTGCGCGGCACCGGCTACTTCGCCCGCTGCCTCCAGCACGAGACCGACCACCTGTACGGCTACCTCTACATCGACCGCCTCTCGAAGCGCGACCGCAAGGACGCCCTGCGGCAGATGGAAGAGGGCACCCCGCGCTACGAGACCGTCCCGAACGCGTAGCCCCTCGGCCGGTCAGGCCGCCTGCGGGCCCCGGAAGGCGCGCCGGAAGGAATTCGGCGTGGTGCCCAGGGTCCGCAGGAAGTGGTGGCGCAGCGCGGCCGCGTTGCCGAAGCCGCAGCGGCCGGCGATCGCGTCCACCGTCTCGTCGGTCGCCTCCAGCAGCTCCTGCGCGAGCAGGACCCGCTGGCGCAGCACCCACTTGTACGGCGTGGTGCCGGTCTCCTGGAGGAAGCGGCGGGCGAAGGTGCGCGGTGACATGTGCGCGCGCTCCGCGAGCTGCTCGACGGTGATCTCCTCCTCCAGGTGGCGGGCCATCCACTCGATCACCTCGCCCACGGTGTCGCACGAGGTGCGCGGCAGCGGCCGCTCGATGTACTGGGCCTGCCCGCCGTCCCGGTGCGGCGGTACGACCATCCGCCGCGCGATGGTGTTGGCCACCTCGGCCCCGTGCTCCTGGCGGACGAGGTGCAGGCAGGCGTCGATGCCGGAGGCGGTGCCGGCGGAGGTGATCACCGGGCCCGCGTCGACGTAGAGCACGTCCGGGTCGACCAGTGCCCGCGGGAAGCGCCGGGCCAGCGTCGCGGCGTGCATCCAGTGCGTGGTGCAGTGCCGGCCGTCCAGCAGCCCCGCCGCCCCGAGCACGTACGCGCCGCTGCACACGCTGACCACCCGCGCTCCGCGGTCCACCGCGCGGCGCAGCGCCTCCATGAGCGCTTCCGGGTACACGCGGGTGCCCGCGTCCCGGAAGGCGGGCACGCAGATCAGGTCGGCACTCTCCAGCCGCTCCGGCCCGTGTTCGGGGGAGACCGTGAAACCGGTGCCGGACATGGTCAGGGGGCCTTCCTCCGCCGCGCAGACGGCGAAGTCGTACACCGGCAGTCCGTGATCGCTGCGGTCGATTCCGAAGACTTCGCAGAAGATCCCGAACTCGAAGGGGGCGATCTCGTCGAGGAGGGCCACGGCCACGTTGGTCAGCATGCCTCCAGTGTGGCAGTAATTCGCTCTTTCATGACAGTCCTGCCACTGTGCGAGTTTTCCCCACGGGAGGAGAGTGGAGACATGAACACGTTCCTGAGCTACCTCACCGTCCTCGCCGTCGCCGTCCTGGTGCTCGCCCCCAGCCTGTACGGGGTCCTGCGCGACCGTCGGATCGACCGGCAGCTGCGGGCCGTCGAGACCCGGCTGGTGTGGCTGCCGCGCCAGAAGGCCGGCGGCATGCCCCCCACCGTCCACCGGTCCCGCGCCCGGCACACCCGGATGCACTGGGGCCCCGTCGCCCACTGAGCCGGGGCGACCGTGCACACGGGAGGCCGGACGATCGGGCGCCGGAAACGCGAGAAGCCGGGACGCGGTGGTGAACCGCATCCCGGCTTCGCGGCGTTCACCGCGTCCCGGCCGGAGGGACGGGAGGACCCTTAGAAGTCCTCGTCCAGGTCGACCGTGCCCTCGACCGCGACCTGGTAGGCCGACGGACGGCGCTCGAAGAAGTTCGTCAGCTCCTGGACGCCCTGCAGTTCCATGAACGAGAACGGGTTCTGCGAGCCGTACACCGGCGCGAAGCCGAGACGGACCAGACGCTGGTCGGCGACGCACTCCAGGTACTCGCGCATCGACTCGGTGTTCATGCCCGGCAGGCCGTCGCCGCACAGGTCGCGGCCGAACTGCAGCTCCGCCTCCACGGCCTCCTTCAGCATGTCGGTGACCTGCTGCTGGAGGGCGTCGTCGAAGAGCTCCGGCTCCTCCTTGCGGACCGTGTCCACGACCTCGAAGGCGAAGTTCATGTGCATGGTCTCGTCACGGAACACCCAGTTGGTGCCGGTGGCCAGGCCGTGCAGCAGGCCGCGCGAGCGGAACCAGTACACGTACGCGAAGGCGCCGTAGAAGAACAGGCCCTCGATGCACGCGGCGAAGCAGATCAGGTTCAGCAGGAAGCGGCGGCGGTCGGCCTGCGTCTCCAGCCGGTCGATCTTCTCGACCGAGTCCATCCACTTGAAGCAGAACTGCGCCTTCTCGCGGATGGAGGGGATCTCCTCGACCGCGTCGAACGCGGCCGCCCGGTCGTCCGGGTTGGGAAGGTAAGTGTCGAGCAGCGTCAGGTAGAACTGGACGTGCACGGCCTCCTCGAACAGCTGGCGCGACAGGTACAGGCGCGCCTCCGGGGAGTTGATGTGCTTGTAGAGCGTCAGCACCAGGTTGTTCGAGACGATCGAGTCGCCCGTCGCGAAGAACGCGACCAGCCGGCCGATCATGTGCTGCTCGGAGGGCGTCAGCTTCGCCAGGTCCGCGACGTCCGAGTGGAGGTCGACCTCCTCCACCGTCCACGTGTTCTTGATCGCGTCCCGGTAGCGCTCGTAGAAGTCCGGGTAGCGCATCGGGCGGAGCGTGAGCTCGAAGCCCGGGTCCAGGAGGTTCTTGCTGTCGTTGGAGCTCATTACTGGCAGGCCTCGCAGGACTCGGGGTTCTCAAGGGAGCAGGCCAGAGCGTCGGCGTCGACGGCCTGCGGGAGCGGGGGGACCCCCGCCGAAGGCAGGGGGAGGGTGGCCGCCGGGACGGCGGACGCGGACGCGGCGCGGGCGATCTTCGTGGCCGGGCGCGAGCGAAGGTAGTAGGTGGTCTTCAGACCCTGCTTCCAGGCGTACGCGTACATCGAGCTGAGCTTGCCGATGGTGGGCGTCTCCAGGAACAGGTTCAGCGACTGCGACTGGTCCAGGAACGGCGTACGGGCCGCCGCCATGTCGATCAGACCGCGCTGCGGGATCTCCCACGCCGTGCGGTACAGCTCGCGGACCTCCGCCGGGATCCAGCCGAAGCCCTGGACCGAGCCGGAGGACTCGCGCAGCGCCTCGCGAGTCTGGGCGTCCCACACGCCGAGCGCCTTCAGCTCCTCCACCAGGTACCCGTTCACCTGGAGGAACTCACCGCTGAGCGTCTCGCGCTTGAAGAGGTTGGAGACCTGCGGCTCGATGCACTCGTACACGCCGGCGATCGAGGCGATCGTGGCCGTCGGGGCGATGGCGAGGAGCAGCGAGTTGCGCATGCCGGACGTCGCGACGCGGGCGCGCAGCGCCTCCCAGCGCTCCGGCCAGTTCAGCTCGGTCTCGTAGTGGTCCGGGTGCAGGACGCCGCGCGCGGTGCGGGTCTGCTCCCAGGCCGGCAGCGGGCCGCTGCGCTCGGCCAGGTCGCACGAGGCCTCGTACGCCGCGAGCATGATGCGCTCGGAGAGCTTGGTGGACAGGGCCTTCGCCTCGGGGGAGTCGAAGGGCAGCTTCAGCTTGAAGAAGACGTCCTGGAGGCCCATCGCGCCCAGACCCACCGGGCGCCAGCGGGCGTTGGAACGGCCGGCCTGCTCGGTCGGGTAGAAGTTGATGTCCACCACGCGGTCGAGGAAGGTCACGGCGGTGCGGACGGTCTCGTCCAGCCGCTCCCAGTCGATCTCGCCCGTCTCCGTCAGCACGAACGCGCCGAGGTTGACCGAGCCGAGGTTGCAGACGGCCGTCTCGCCGTCGTTGGTGACCTCGATGATCTCGGTGCAGAGGTTGGAGGAGTGGACGACCGTGCCCGGCTCGGCGGTCTGGTTCGCCGTGCGGTTGGAGGCGTCCTTGAAGGTCATCCAGCCCTGGCCGGTCTGCGCGAGGGTGCGCATCATCCGGCCGTACAGGTCGCGGGCGGGCATGGTCTTGCGGGCCAGGCCCTCCGCCTCGGCCTTGCGGTAGGCGGCGTCGAACTCGTCGCCCCACAGGTCGACCAGCTCGGGCACGTCGGCCGGGGAGAACAGCGACCACTCGGCGTCGGCGTTCACGCGGCGCATGAACTCGTCCGGGACCCAGTGGGCGAGGTTCAGGTTGTGCGTACGGCGCTGGTCCTCACCGGTGTTGTCGCGGAGCTCCAGGAACTCCTCGATGTCCGCGTGCCAGGTCTCCAGGTAGACGGCGGCGGCACCCTTGCGGCGGCCGCCCTGGTTCACGGCGGCGACGGAGGCGTCGAGGGTCTTCAGGAACGGCACGATGCCGTTGGAGTGGCCGTTGGTGCCGCGGATCAGGGAACCGCGGGCGCGGATGCGGGAGTACGACAAACCGATGCCGCCCGCGTGCTTCGACAGGCGCGCCACCTGGTGGTAGCGGTCGTAGATCGAGTCGAGCTCGTCCAGCGGGGAGTCCAGCAGGTAGCAGGAGGACATCTGCGGGTGCCGGGTGCCGGAGTTGAAGAGGGTGGGGGAGGAGGGCAGGTAGTCGAGGCGGCTCATCAGCCGGTACAGCGAGGCCACTTCCTCGACGGCCTGGACGCTCTCGTCCGCGGCGAGGCCACAGGCCACGCGCAGCATGAAGTACTGCGGGGTCTCGATGACCTGACGGGTGATCGGGTGGCGCAGCAGGTAGCGGCTGTGCAGGGTGCGCAGGCCGAAGAAGCCGAAGCGGTCGTCGGCGCCCTCGGCGAGGGTGAGCTCGACGAGGGAGTCCAGGCGGCTCGCGTGGGTGCGCACGAACTCGGCCGTGCGGTCGGCGATGAGGCCCTCGCGGTGGCCGACCTCGACGGAGGCCGAGAAGGAGGTGGAGCCCTGGCTCGCGGCCTCGTCGCGCACGGCCAGCGTCAGCAGCCGGGCGGCGAGCTTCGAGTACGCGGGGTCCTCGGAGATCAGACCTGCGGCGGCCTCCGTGGCCAGCCCGCGCAGTTCGGCGTCGTCGGCGGCGGAGCTGCGGCCGCGGAGCGCGGCGGCGGCGACGCGGCCGGGGTCGGTGTCGGGGAGGTCCGCCGTCAGTTCGGTGAGGGTACGCAGCAGCGTGGCCCCCGGGCCCTCGGTGTTGTCGCCAGAAACGGACTCGGCGCGCGGTGCGGAAGGCGCGATGGTCACGGCGGGAGCTCTCCCTCGCTCGGCCCGGTCATCGGCGGAGCGGGGCGCGAGCGGGCGCATGCGGGCGTGGCAGGAACGCGTACGCACCGCATGGCGTCCACCGGCCCAACCGCGAGGCCCGGACGTGTCGGCACCCGGTTCGGTCGAGCCGGGCGCGCTGTCGGCAGGTCCTCGGACTTGGTGTCCGGTAGGCGGACACTTCATACCGTTGCGGGACAGTTCCGGATTCGCACCGGATTCCCCTGCGGCGACAGCAGCCATGAGCATACATGTGGGGGGGCGCTGTTGTGCGACCCCCCACATGTTGTGTCGGTGCGGCTACAGCTCCAGCCGGAACGTGAGCAATTTCAGCCCGGGAACGGGTGCCCAGTCCCGCTCCGGCGTGCGGATGAAGCCGAGCCGCTCGTAGATCCGCTGGGCCCCGGTCATGCCGCGCTGGGTCGACAGCACCAGGTGCGTGACCCCCGCCAGCTCCCGCGCCCTGGCCATGCAGGCCCGCACCAGGGCCTCGCCGACGCCGCGTCCGCGCGCCTCGCGGGAGACGGCCAGCATCCGGAACTCTGCCTCGCCGGGCCCGGCGATGTCGGCCAGCGGGCTCCCGGGCGGTGCGAAGGTCACGCCGCCGAGCACGGCGCCCTCGTAGACGGCCACGAGCACCTCCCCGTCGGCGGCCCGGCCGGCGACGTCGCGCAGCACGCCCGCGTAGAACGCCTCGCCGGAGCCCAGCAGCCCGTCGCCCACGTAGGCCTGCGCGGTGATCTCACCCAACTGCTCGTACTCGGCGGGCAGCGCCGCCCTGATCACGATGTCCATGCGGTCGAGTGTGCAGGACGGGTGTCGGCGCCCGGCGTTATCGTCGGATGCAGCACCGTCGAGGAAGGTGAGCAAGGCATGACCGTGATGACCGACCGGCCCCAGATGCTGACCGAAGAGTTCGAGACCGTGGCGCGGATAGCCGCCAGAGAGGTCGAGGGGCTGCGGTTTGAATTCATCAACGGGAAGCTGGGGGTCAAGGCAGTGCCGGATGGGGACCACGGGACGATCATCGTGTGGTTGTCGCGTATCTGCATGCAGTCGCGGCCGGACCTGTGGTTCTACGGCGAGCAAGGGATCAAGATCCAGCGGTGCCGCAATGGCCGTGCTCGTGCCGACGCCGTCCTGGTGTCGACCGCCGCTCTCGCAGGGCATGGGGAATGGGCCGAGCCCGACCCCGTACTGATGGTCGTGGAGGTCACGTCGTACGACACCGACACGGACGCCCGCGACCGACATGAGAAGCCCCGCGGCTATGCGGAGACTGGCATTCCGGTGTACCTGCTCATCGACCGGGACACCTGTGAGATCACCGTCCACAGCGAGCCGGACGGCAGCCGTTACGAGAATGTCCGCACTGTCCCCTTCGGCAAGGACATCCACCTCCCCGACCCCGTCGGCATCACCCTCCAGACCGAGGTCCTCAAGGACTGGGTGCGCTGAGCACGCCGAAGGGCCCCGCCGATGGCGGGGCCCTTCGTGCGTACGGTCTCAGCAGCAGCCGAAGCCCTCGCGGGGGTCCGCCTCGCGGGCGTCCGTGCGGGCGCGTTCGAAGGCGCGGCGGGTGAGGACCTCCGCGTCCGGGTCGTGGGAGCGGGCGTGGGCGACGTACCGGTCGTACGCCGCCTCCCCCGAGAACTCCCGTACGTAGAACCGCGCCTTCGCCAGCGCGCTCCGTACGGTGCTCACGCCACCGGCTCCTTGACGTGCCCGCCGCCGCCCGCCTCCGGGCCGGCCGCGGCGAGCTCCGCCCGCTCCTCGGCGGTCGCGATCAGTCCGGCCGGGGCGACGATCTTCGACTCGGTCCACGGGACCTCGGAGAGGGTCGCCGATCCCGGGTCGCGGACGGCCTTCAGGCAGGTCCGGGCGGCATCCGCGAGGACCACGATGATCAGGACGGCGAAGAAGGCGCAGAGCACGCCGTCGACCGTGGCGTTGGTGACCACGGTGTGCATGTCGTCCATGTTCTTGGCCGGCGCCAGCACCTTGTCGGCGTCGATTCCCGCCTGGTACTTGTCGCGCTGGGCGAAGAAGCCGACCTTCACGTCCTCGGAGAAGATCTTCTGGTAGCTCGCGGTGAGGGTCACCGTGGCGTCCCAGACCAGCGGGACGCCCGTCACCCAGGCCCACTTGAGCCGCCCGGACTTGACCAGCAGCGTGGTGCAGACGGCCAGCGCGACCGCGGCGAGCAGCTGGTTGGCGATGCCGAAGAGCGGGAAGAGCTGGTTGATGCCGCCCAGCGGGTCCTTGATGCCGACCCACAGGAAGTAGCCCCAGCCGCCGACGACGATCGCGCTCGCGAACCATACGCCGGGCTTCCAGCTGACGTCCTTGAAGGACTTGTGCACGTTGCCGAGGGTGTCCTGGAGCATGAACCGGCCCACGCGGGTGCCCGCGTCGAGCGTCGTCAGGATGAAGAGCGCCTCGAACATGATCGCGAAGTGGTACCAGAACGCCTTCATGCCCGCGCCGCCGATCACGGCGGAGAAGATCTCCGACATTCCGAGTGCGAAGGTCGGGGCGCCGCCGGTGCGGGAGAGCAGGCTGGCTTCCTCGACGTCCTTGGCGGCCTGAGTGAGCGCCTCGGGGGAGATGGCGAAGCCGAAGTTCGTCACCGCCTGGGAGGCGGACTCGACGGTGGGGCCGATGACGCCGCCGGGGGAGTTGACGGCGAAGAAGAGGCCGGGCTCGATGATGCAGGCCGCGATGATCGCCATGACGGCGACGAAGGACTCGGTCAGCATCGCGCCGTAGCCGATCATGCGGACCTGGGTCTCCTTCTGGATCATCTTCGGGGTGGTTCCCGAGGAGACCAGGGCGTGGAAGCCGGAGAGCGCGCCGCAGGCGATGGTGATGAAGACGAAGGGGAACATCGACCCGGCGAAGACCGGGCCGTCGCCGCTCGCCGCGAAGTCGGTGACCGAGGGCATCTTCAGGGTGGGCATCGCGATGACCACGCCGAGCGCGAGGAGCGCGATGGTGCCGACCTTCATGAAGGTGGAGAGGTAGTCGCGGGGCGCGAGCAGCATCCACACCGGCAGGACCGATGCCAGGAAGCCGTACACGACCATCCAGATGACCAGCGTCTCCTTCTCCAAAGTGAAGGTGCCGGCGAAGGAGGACTCGGCGACCCAGCCGCCCGCGACGATGGCGAGCAGCAGCAGTGCGACGCCGATGACGGAGACCTCGGTGACCCGGCCCGGCCGCAGCACGCGCAGGTAGAAGCCCATGAAGACGGCGATCGGGATGGTCATGCCGATGGAGAACACGCCCCAGGGGGAGTGCGCCAGGGCGTTGACGATGACCAGGGCCAGCACCGCCAGCAGGATGATCATGATGGCGAACACGGCGACCAGTGCGGCGGCCCCGCCGACGGGGCCGATCTCGTCCCGGGCCATCTGGCCCAGCGAGCGCCCGTCGCGGCGGGTGGAGAAGAACAGGGTGACCATGTCCTGGACGGCCCCGGCGAAGATGACGCCCGCGACGATCCAGATGGTCCCGGGCAGGTAGCCCATCTGCGCGGCGAGCACCGGTCCGACCAGCGGGCCGGCACCGGCGACGGCGGCGAAGTGGTGGCCGAAGAGCACCCGGCGGTCGGTGGGATGGAAGTCGACACCGTTGTCGAGGCGTTCGGCGGGGGTGGCCCGCGTCTTGTCCACCTTGAGCACGCGGTCCGAGATGAAGCGTGCGTAGAAGCGGTAGCCGATGGCGTACGAGCCCAGTGCGGCGGCGAGCAGCCAGGCGGCGGAGATCTCCTCGCCGCGGGAGAGCGCGAGCACCCCCCAGCCGATGGCGCCGACGAGTCCGACGAGCACCCACACGGCGATGGACCTGGGAGAGGGCGAGCCGGGCGTGGTGCCCGGACTCGCCATGTCCCGTTCTGTCCCTGTTGCTTCCGGTTCAGGCATGACCTCGTCCCCTCGTCGATCATCTGCGTAAGGGCAGGGAATCTACGGGGGATTGCCCGGTCAGCGTAAGGGTCCGTCCGCATTCCGGTATGTGAAGGAATTCGGTAGGCCGGGATCCGGCGGGCGGGGCCGGACGGGCTCGGACGGGACCGAACGTTCGAGGTCAGACGGCTGGGCGCTTGAGCCGGGCGACGAACTTGTACCGGTCCCCGCGGTAGACGGACCGCACCCACTCCACCGGTTCCCCGTCGGCGTCCAGCGAGTGCCGCGACAGCATCAGCATCGGCAGGCCGACGTCGGTGCCGAGCAGGCCGGCCTCGCGCGGGGTGGCCAGCGAGGTCTCGATCGTCTCCTCGGCCTCGGCCAGGTGGACGTCGTACACCTCGGCGAGGGCGGTGTACAGGGAGGTGTACTTGGCGAGCGAACGGCGCAGCGCGGGGAAGCGCTTGGCCGACAGGTGCGTGGTCTCGATGGCCATCGGCTCGCCGCTGGCCAGGCGCAGCCGTTCGATGCGCAGCACCCGTCCGCCGGTGGTGATCTTGAGCAGCCCGGCGAGGGTGTCGTCGGCCGTCACGTAGCCGATGTCGAGGAGCTGGGAGGTCGGTTCGAGACCCTGGGCCCGCATGTCCTCGGTGTACGAGGTGAGTTGCAGTGCCTGGGAGACCTTGGGCTTGGCGACGAAGGTGCCTTTGCCCTGGATCCGCTCCAGTCGTCCCTCTACGACCAGTTCCTGGAGGGCCTGCCGGACGGTGGTCCGCGAGGTGTCGAATTCGGCCGCGAGCGTGCGCTCCGGCGGGACCGGGGTGCCGGGTGGCAGTGTCTCGGTCATGTCGAGCAAGTGCCGCTTGAGTCGGTAGTACTTGGGAACACGTGCCGTGCGGGTCGCTGCCCCGCCGTCCGGCTCCGTGGTCGCCCCTTCGGTGGCCATCGCCGCCCGCCTTCCCGACTCCAGTTTCGCTGCCGTCACCGGCTCCTCCGATATGTGCGGTCACATGGTGACACGTAAGGGGGGACAGGCCTTCTCTCTCCCCAGGTGTCGGTCCGATAACGGACCGGGCACCCGCTCATTAGACCCTTGACACCCCTAAAGGTCTAGGCCAAGCTCCAGCTACTGGTCTAAACCAATATGGATCAGATCCCGGCCCCACGGCAGTACTTCGCGTATGTCACCGCGGCGGGCGAGGGAAGTGCAGGCAGGCATCCCTGAGGAGGGTGGCGTGAAGCGCAAGCTCATCGTGGCGGTCAGTGTCGCGGGCATGATGGCCGGAGTCGCGGCGTGCGGCAACGGCGGCGACGACAAGGCCAAGGCCGACGCGGGCCCCAAGGAGATCACCGTCTGGGTGATGGACGGCTCCGCGCCGAAGGCCTGGATCGACGAGGTCAACAAGGAGTTCTCGGCCAAGCACCCCGGTGTCACGGTCAAGGTCGAAGAGCAGAAGTGGACCGGTATCCAGGAGAAGGTCACCACCGCCCTCTCCGAGAACAACCCGCCGGACGTCCTGGAGCTCGGCAACACCCAGACCGCCGGCTACGCGGTCACCGGCGGCCTCGCCGACCTGACGAAGGACAAGGCCAAGCTCGGCGCCGACGCCTGGCAGAAGAGCATGCTCGCCTCGGCCGAGATCGACGGCAAGCTCTACTCCGCCCCGTGGTACGCCGCCAACCGCGTCGTCATCTACGACAAGAAGGCCTACGAGAAGGCCGGCGTCACCCCGCCGAAGACCCGCGACGAGTGGATCGCCGGTCTGGAGAAGCTGAAGGCGGCCGACCCGGCCTCGCAGCCGATCTACCTGCCCGGCCAGAGCTGGTACGTCCTCGCGGGCTTCGTCTGGGACGAGGGCGGCGAGCTCGCCGTCAAGGACGGCGCCAAGTGGAAGGGCGGACTCGGCACCCCGCAGGCCGCTTCCGCCGTGGAGTTCTACAAGAAGCTCCAGTCCTTCTCCACCGCCCCCAAGGACAAGGACGAGGCCAACCCGCAGCAGTCCACCGACATCGTTCCCAAGGGTGGCGTCGCCTCCTGGATCGGTCTCGGCTGGGAGGCCGGCGGCGCCGAGAAGGCCCTGAAGGACGCGGGCAAGGAGGCCGACTTCGGCTACTTCCCGATCCCGGGCAAGACCGCGGACAAGACCAGCACCGTCTTCCTCGGCGGCTCGAACCTCGCCATCGCCGAGCGCTCCAAGAACAAGGAGCTCGCCAAGGAGTGGCTGGCCCTCGCCGCAGGCAAGGACCAGATGACCAAGTACGCCGCCGAGACCAAGGGCGCGCTGCTGCCGAACCAGGCCGGTGCGAACTTCACCCCGGCCGCCGGCTCCTTCGCCGAGGCCATGGGCAAGGCCGGCGCCAACGGCAAGATCACTCCGGTCACCGCGGGCTGGGCGAACGTCGAGACCGAGCCGAACCCCATCAAGGAGTTCATGACCAAGGTCCTGAACGGTGAGGACGCCGCCAAGGCGGGCGCGGACGCGGACAAGGAAATCGCGAACCGCATCAACAAGTAGTCCCACCCCGCAGTTCCCGCACCACCCAGCAGTGTGAGCGCACTGGGGGCACGGCAGGCGCCAGGCCGCCGCCGTGCCCCCCGTCGCGCATTTGACTCCACAGTCAACCGCGAGGAAGCCACGCCATGACCGTGCACTCCCAGGGAGCGATGACCGCCGCTCCACAGGACGCACCACAGAAGTCCGCCGGACGGCCCGAGAAGTCCGCGTCCCCGACCGGTTCCGGTCCCACGTCTCCTCGCGGGGGCAGAAAGTCGCTCCCCTCGGGGTGGCTGCCCTACCTGCTGGTCGGGCCCGCGGTGCTCGCCCTCGCGACACTGCTGCTGTACCCGCTGATCAAGAACGTGATCCTGTCCTTCCAGGACATCAACAAGATCGAGTTCATCCAGCGGAAGTACCCCTTCGCGGGATTCTCCAACTACACCGAGCTGATCGGTGACGCGGACTTCTGGACCGTGGTCGTCCGCAGCTTCGCCTTCACCGCCGCCAACGTCGCGCTGATCATGGTGCTCGGCAGCCTCATCGGCATCCTGCTGAACCGGCTCGGCAAGAAGATGCGCCTGGTCCTGTCGATGGCGCTGGTGATGGCCTGGGCCATGCCCATCGTGGCCTCGGTGCAGGTCTTCAAGTGGCTGTTCGACGAGCAGTTCGGCGTCATGAACTGGGTGATGCGCACCGCCGGTTTCGCCGGCTACGAGCAGCACAACTGGATGCAGACGGGCCTCTCGACCCTGACGATCGTCACCGTCCTGGTGGTCTGGGGCTCCATCCCCTTCGTCGCCCTCAACATGTACGCCGGACTGACCACGGTCGGGGCCGAGCTGTACGAGGCCGCCCGGATGGACGGCGCCAACGGCTGGCAGACCTTCTGGAAGATCGTCTTCCCGAACCTCAAGCCGTTCTTCCTCATCACCACGTTCCTCGAGGTGATCTGGGTGTTCAAGGCCTTCACCCAGGTCTACGCGATGAACAAGGGCGGCCCCGACCGCGGCTCCGAGATCCTCCCGGTCTTCGCCTACGTCGAGGGCCAGAGCCAGGCCCACTACGGCCTCGCCGCCGCGATCTCCGTCCTGACGATCCTGATCCTCGTGGTCGTCATGTCCTTCTACTTCCGCCTGATCCTGAAGCAGGAGGAGGAGCAGTGAGCAGCCCCACCACCACCGCGCCGAAGCCCGCGCAGCAGCTCCGCAAGCGCCGGCCGGTCCGCCCCGCCACCGTGGCCAAGAACCTCGGCGCGCTCCTCCTCGCCCTGGTCTTCGTGTTCCCCGTGTACTGGATGTTCTCCTCGGCCCTCAAGCCGTCGAGTCAGATGCTCACGAAGGACCCGGTCTTCGTCTTCACCCCGACGCTCGACAACTTCAGCAAGGCCACCGGGGTCTCCAACTTCTGGACGTACGTCACCAACAGCGTCCTGGTGACCGTCGGCGCCGTCGCGCTGGCCCTGCTCGTCGCCCTCGCCGCGAGCTTCGCCATCGCCCGGATGAGGTTCAAGGGCCGCAAGGGCCTCGTCCTCACCGTGATGATGGCCCAGATGGCCCCCTGGGAGGTCATGGTCATCGCGATGTACATGATCGCCCGCGACGGCGAGATGCTGAACAGCCTCCCGCTGCTCACCGCGATCTACTTCGTGATGATCCTCCCCTTCACCATCTGGACCCTGCGCGGCTTCATCGCCGCCGTCCCGGTGACCCTGGAGGAGGCGGCCCAGATCGACGGCTGCACCCGCGGCCAGGCCTTCCGCAAGGTGATCTTCCCGCTGCTGGCCCCCGGCCTGATGTCCACCTCGCTCTTCGGCTTCATCACGGCCTGGAACGAGTTCGCCATGGTCCTGATCCTCAACAAGGACAAGAGCGCGCAGACCCTGCCGCTGTGGCTGACCGAGTTCATGTCGGCCTTCGGCAACGACTGGGGCGCCACCATGGCCGCGTCCTCCCTCTTCGCGGTCCCGGTCCTGCTCATCTTCATCTTCCTCCAGCGCAAGGCCGTCGGCGGGATGACCGCCGGCGCCGTGAAGGGATAACGGCCGCCATGACTGTCCTTGCGCACCAGACCGACACGCTCACCCGGGACGCCCTCGCGGTACTCCAGCCCGGCTTCGAGGGCACCACCGCCCCCGCCTGGCTGCTCCGCCGGGTCGGCGAAGGCCTCACCGCCGTCGGCCTGTTCGGCCGCAACATCGCCTCGCCCGAGCAGCTCGCCGCGCTGACCGCACAGCTGCGCGCCGAGCGGGACGACGTCCTGGTCGCCATCGACGAGGAGGGCGGTGACGTCACCCGCCTGGAGGTCCGCGGCGGCTCGTCCTTCCCGGGCAACCTGGCCCTCGGCGCCGTCGACGACACCGGCCTCACCCGGGACGTCGCCCGCGAGCTGGGCCGCCGCCTCGCCGAGTGCGGGGTCAACCTCAACTGGGCCCCGTCCGCGGACGTCAACTCCAACCCGGACAACCCCGTCATCGGCGTACGGTCCTTCGGCGCCGACACCCACCTCGCCGCCCGGCACACCGCCGCCTATGTCGAGGGCCTCCAGGCCGCCGGCGTCGCCGCGTGCACCAAGCACTTCCCGGGCCACGGCGACACGAGCGTCGACTCGCACCACGCCCTGCCGCGCATCGACGTGGACCTGGACACCCTCCAGGCCCGCGAGCTGATCCCCTTCAAGGCGGCCATCGAGGCCGGCACCAAGGCCGTGATGAGCGCGCACATCCTGGTGCCCGCCCTCGACCCGACCCGCCCGGCCACGCTCAGCCCGCAGATCCTGACCGGCCTGCTGCGCAAGGAGCTCGGCTACGAGGGCCTCATCGTCACCGACGGCATGGAGATGAACGCCATCGCCGGGACGTACGGGATCGAGCGCGGCTCGGTCCTCGCCATCGGGGCGGGCGCCGACGCCATCTGCGTCGGCGGCGGACTCGCCGACGAGGCCACGGTCCTGCGGCTGCGCGACGCGCTGGTCGCGGCCGTACGCGAGGGCACGCTCCCCGAGGAGCGCCTCGCCGACGCCGCCGCCCGCGTCCGCGAGCTCGCCGCGTGGACCCTCCGGGCCCGGCCGGACGCGCGGCCGGAGGGGAGCCGCGCGTCCGGCATCGGGCTGACCGCGGCCCGCCGCGCCCTCGCCGTCACCGGCTCGCCGCGGCCGCTCTGCGCCCCGTACGTGGCGACGCTGACCCCGGTCGCGAACATCGCGGTGGGCGACGAGACGCCGTGGGGCGTGGCCGACGAGCTGGCCGCACTGGTACCCGCGACCGCCTCGGGCCGCTACCCGGAGGGGGCCCGGGCCGCGGACATCCTCGCGGCGGCGGGGGACCGTACGGTCGTCGCGGTGGTCCGCGACGCGCACCGGCACCCGTGGATGACGCGGGCCCTGGACGCGCTGGTCGCCGCGCGGCCGGACACGGTCGTGGTCGAGATGGGCCTCCCCCGGGCGGAGCCTCGCGGAGCGCTCCACATCGCGACGCACGGCGCGTCCCGTGTCTGCGGCCGAGCCGCGGCGGAAGTCATCGCGGGGGCGTAGCCCCGCGGTTGCCGCTGCGCGGAGCCTTCCGCGCGCCGCCCGGCCCCGCGCCTTGATCGCCGGCGCACGGCGAAGGGCCTGCACTCCCCGGGGGAGTGCAGGCCCTTCGTGTCGTGCCGGTGCGGCTACAGGCCCTGCCAGGCGGGCTTGTTGGCGTACGTGTGCCGGAAGTAGTCCGCCAGCTTCAGCTTCGACGCGGCGGCCTCGTCCACGACGACGGTCGCGTGCCGGTGCAGCTGCAGCGCGGACGCCGGGACCAGCGCGGACAGCGGGCCCTCGACGGTCTGCGCGACCGCCTCGGCCTTGCCCTCGCCCGTGGCCAGCAGGACCAGGTGGCGGGCGTCGAGGATGGTGCCGATGCCCTGGGTGATGACGTGGTGCGGCACCTGGTCCAGGTCGTTGTCGAAGAACCGCGCGTTGTCCACGCGGGTCTGTTCCGTCAGCGTCTTGATGCGGGTGCGGGAGGCGAGCGAGGAGCACGGCTCGTTGAAGCCGATGTGGCCGTCCGTGCCGATGCCGAGCAGCTGGAGGTCGACGCCTCCGGCCTCGGCGAGGGCGCGGTCGTACGCCTCGCACGCGCCGACTATGTCCTGCGCCGAGCCGTCGGGGCCCATGAAGGAGGCCTCGGACAGACCGAGCGGCTCGACGACCTCGCGGAGCACGACCGCGCGGTAGGACTCGGGGTGCCCGGCCGGCAGGCCGACGTACTCGTCGAGCTGGCAGATGCGGGCCCGGGAGGCGTCGACCTGACCGGCCTTGACCTTGGCGGCGAGGGCTTCGTAGATGGGCAGCGGGGTAGAGCCGGTCGCCACGCCGAGCAGGGCGTCGGGCTTGCGGCGCACCAGGGCGGCCATGGCCTCCGCGATGAGCTCGCCGCCTGCCTTGGCGTCCGGGACGATGACAACTTCCACGCGGGGCCTGCCGATCTGGAGTGGGTGGTGTGGTATAGACCAATCTAGCAGAGGCCGGCGCCCGTGGCGGGGGTCTCGTCGTTATCCATGGTGATCCGGATCCCGGCGCCGGGCCCGTCGGCAAGCCCCCGAGACGCCCCCGAGACGCCCCTAGATCAGCGCGAGCTGGAGCCCGCCCGTCGCGTCCAGGTGCTGGCCCGTGACCCAGCGGGAGTCCGCCGAGGCCAGGAACGCCACCACGTCCGCGACCTCCTGCGCCGTGCCCACCCGGTGGAAGACCGAGCGGGCGGCCAGGTGGGCCCGGGTCGCCGCGTCCGCGAGCAGGCCCGCGTTCAGGTCCGTCTCGATGATTCCGGGGCCCACCGAGTTCACGGTGATCCCGCGCGGGGCCAGCTCGGCGGCGAGCGAGCGGGTCATCGCGTTCGCCGCACCCTTCGCCATGACCGTCGCCAGGATCGCCGGCAGCGCGATCTCCGGGGTGCCGGTCACGTTCACGATCCGGCCCCCGTCGCGCAGCCGCGCCAGCCCGTGCTTGATCACGAAGAACGGCGCCTTGGCGTTCAGGGCGTGCGCCCGGTCGTACGTCTCCTCGTCCGTCCCCTCGATCCCCGCGAAGGTCGCCCCTCCCGCGTTGTTGACCAGGATGTCCACACCCGGGGTGTGCGCGGGATGGGCCTCGTACGCCGCCCAGAGCGCCTGTGCGTCCCCGGGGACCCCCAGCTCGGCCCCGATGGCGAAGGCGTGCCCGCCGGCCGCCTCGATGCCCGCCACCGCCTCCTTCGCCGCGGCCTCGTTGCGCCCGTAGTGCACGGCGACCAGCGCCCCGTCCCTGGCCAGCCGTTCGGCCACGGCCCGTCCGATGCCCCGGCTGCCGCCCGTGACCAGTGCCGTCTTCCCCGTGAGCACGCCCATGACGCGCCCCCCTCCGTAATCGATAACGGTCGCTACAGAAAGGACCGTATCAGATTCCTTAGTGCCCGCTATAGAATGCGGGCATGGTGACCGGACAACGCGGCAGACCCCGTTCCTTCGACCGCGACGCCGCCCTCGACAAGGCGATGACCGCCTTCTGGGAGCGCGGTTACGAGGCGACCTCCATCTCCGACCTGACCGCCCTGCTCGGCATCAGCGCGCCCAGCCTCTACGCGGCCTTCGGTGACAAGCGCAGGCTCTTCGACGAGGTCGTGACCGTGTACGGCGGCCGGTACGGGGACTTCGCGAGCGTGGCGCTGGCCGAGGAGCCCACCGCCCGGGCCGCGGTCGGACGCATCCTGCGCGAGGCGGCCGAGGTGTACACCGACCCGGCCCACCCGCGCGGCTGCCTGGTCATCAGCGCCGCGGTCAACACCACCTCGGACGAGGTGGCGGCGGCCCTGCGCGAGCGGCGCAACGCCGGCCTGGAGATGTTCGAGAGCCGGATCCGGGCCGACGTGGCCACCGGTGTACTGCCCGCGGACACGGACGCGCGGGCGCTGGCCCGGTACACCGGGGCGGTGGTTCAGGGGATGTCCCAGCAGGCGCGCGACGGGGCGAGCCGGGAAGAGCTGGAGGCGGTCGCGGAGCGGGCCCTGCTGGCCTGGCCGCCGGCGTAGTCGCCGGTGCGGGTCCGGCGCGGGTCCGGCCCGGAAATCGGGCCCGGAAATTCCTCTGGGCCACGGTGCAGGACGGGACCCTCAACCCGTCCGGCACCGTAGCCCGGAGTACTTACGGCCGACAGGTGTGCGGTTCCCGACGGCCGGTGGGAGGTGCCTGCGCGGTCAGGGCAGAGCGCGCGGCTTACCTCGATCCGTCCTCCTGTGCGGGGAGGGCGGAAGCTTACCCAATTGTGGACTAGACCATTCTGTTCTGTCCATCCAATGACGGGACGTGGAAACCCGTCGCTTCCTCCAACAGTACGCGGCCCGCGGCCTTCCTGGATACTCCTGAGTACCGTCGTGGGGAAAGTCATCACGCGTACCCGGGGTACGCTCGCAACGTGCCCTCCATGAACGACCTCGTACGCCAGCACACCGCTCTCAGTGAAACCGACCTGGAGTGGCTCCACCTGCTGGTCTCGGAGTGGCAACTGCTCTCCGATCTTTCCTTCGCCGACCTCGTGCTGTGGGTGCCCACCCTCGACGGCACGCGGTACGTCTCGGTCGCCCAGATGCGCCCGAACACCGGCCCCACCTCGTACCAGGACGACATGGTCGGTCACTTGGTCCCGCGCGGCCGCCGCCCGCTCCTGGACGCCGCGCTCGACGAGGGCCGGATCGTGCGCGAGGGCGACCCGGAGTGGCGCGAGGAGGTGCCGGTCCGCGTCGAGTCGATCCCCGTCCGCCGCGAGGGACGGGTACTGGGAGTGATCGCTCGCAACACGAACCTGCTCACCGTGCGTACACCGAGCCGGCTGGAGCTGACCTACCTCCAGTCCGCCTCCGACCTGGCCCAGATGATCGCCGCGGGCTCCTTCCCGTTCCCCGGCCAGCAGGTCGACATGGACGCCTCCCCGCGCGTCGGGGACGGCCTGATCCGGCTCGACGCCGACGGCGTGGTCACCTACGCGTCCCCCAACGCGCTCTCCGCCTACCACCGGCTCGGCCTCGCCTCCGACCTCGTCGGCCAGCACCTGGGCAACACCACCGCCGAACTCGCCCCCTCCCGCGGCCCGGTGGACGAGGCCCTGGTCAAACTCGCCAGTGGCTGGGCCCCCAGGGAGACCGAGGTCGAGGGGAACGGCGGGGTCATCCAGTTGCGCACGATCCCGCTCAAGCCGAAGGGGACCCGGATCGGCTCCCTGGTGCTCTGCCGCGACGTCACCGAACTGCGCCGTCGCGAACGTGAACTCATCACCAAGGACGCGACCATCCGGGAGATCCACCACCGGGTGAAGAACAACCTCCAGACGGTGGCCGCGCTCCTGCGGCTCCAGGCCCGCCGAATGGATTCTCCACAGGGCCGCGAGGCGCTCAACGAGGCCGTGCGCCGCGTCGGTTCGATCGCGATCGTGCACGAGACGCTGTCTCAGAACCTTGACGAGCGGGTCGAGTTCGACGAGATCGCCGACCGCGTGATCGCGATGGTCTCGGAGATCTCGCCCGGCAAGGTCGACTGCCGGCGCACCGGCCGGTTCGGGATCCTGGACGCGGAGGTCGCCACTCCGCTGTCGATGGTGCTGACCGAGATCCTGCAGAACGCCCTGGAGCACGCCTTCACCCAGGGCGAGGGGGGCACCGTGGAGGTGGCCGCGACCCGCACCGGGACCGGCCGCACCGACGGACGGCTGCTGATCACCGTGCTCGACGACGGCAGCGGTCTGCCCGAGGGATTCGATCCCCAGCGGGCCGGCAACCTCGGGCTGCAGATCGTACGGACCCTCGTGGAGGGGGAGCTCGGCGGAACGTTCGACATGGTCCCGGCGCAGCCGCGCGGTACCAAGGTCGTCCTCGACCTGCCGTCGAGCCCCCAGAAGTAGCCGCAGCGGTAACGCTCCGTCACCAGGGGTGACGTGCGGCGGAGCCGGGGAAGATCACTCGGTGTGACCGGAAAAGCACTGAGCCCCGGACCGAATGGTGATCGGTCCGGGGCCCAAGAGCACGTTGCTGAGCGCTTGTTCGGGTACTACGCGCTGCGCGTCGAGGCTCGAAAGTCGTTGTCAGGCGCTGGCGTTGCGCGCCCGGTTGCGAGCGGCGCGGCGCTTCATCGCGCGGCGCTCGTCCTCGCTGAGACCGCCCCAGACGCCGGAGTCCTGACCGGACTCGAGCGCCCACTGCAGGCACTGCTCCATGACGGGGCAGCGGCGGCAGACGGCCTTGGCTTCCTCGATCTGCAGCAGCGCAGGACCGGTGTTGCCGATGGGGAAGAAGAGTTCCGGGTCTTCCTCGCGGCAAACGGCGTTGTGACGCCAGTCCATGGCTGCTCCATCTCCTTGTATTGCGGGCACTTTGCTTGTGAATGTGAACGCTTTCACGAATCCCCCCGTGAGGGAAGGTCGACCGCCCGGTTTCACGCGGGTGATCAGTCAGAGATTCGTGGAGGGGTTCTGGCGATCTGTGTGGGTGCCGGGTTGTGCGGGCTGTCCCGATCGCCATGAAGAGATTCGCAAACCTCGGACGGGGATACAACCCCTTCCGGAAAGTTTTTTTTGATTCGTCGGTGTCTACTAGGTCACAGCCCTACATCGTGAGGGTGGACCGGCGTGTAAACGTTCGAGTGAAAGGCCTTCCGGCCCTTCCACTCACACAATCACACGCAGTGCACGGCGTACGCCTGTGAACCGAACGCTGGTCCGCAGTCCGAGGTGGTCTCCGTCCATCTGGAACGGAAGGGGCACCTTCGAATGCAAGGTGAAGTCGGTCAGATCGTGCAGAGACACCGCGTGCTTGCCGTGCGGACCCCGCTCAGGAGTGGAGGTCAGGAGCTGTGTCGCGTAGCGCGCGACGGCCGGAGTTGACAAACGGTCGAGCGCCAATACGTCAAGCGCGGTATCG
This sequence comes from Streptomyces sp. NPDC029164, assembly GCF_055563995.1. Taxonomy (NCBI): domain Bacteria; kingdom Bacillati; phylum Actinomycetota; class Actinomycetes; order Kitasatosporales; family Streptomycetaceae; genus Streptomyces; species Streptomyces sp. NPDC029164. The sequence continues at coordinate 131,866 of NZ_JBVHWW010000004.1, forward strand.
AACGACGCCTCCGGAGAGGCATAAAGCGGACGATTACCCAGATACGTCCACGGTGAGGTGTTGCACACTATCGACAGCACCAGATCCGTCACCGGATCCGCTCCCGGGCGCTCCAGCGTGACCGTGCCGTGCCGCCGGTTCGGCTCCTCCCAGAACTGGCGCATCAGCTGTCGTACATACAGAGCGTGCGTCGAACGCTTGCCGCGCTCCCGCTGCTGCTCGACCCGCCCCACCACGCCCGCGTCGAAGCCGAAGCCCGCGCAGAAGGTGAACCAGCGCGCGGGGACCGACTCGTCCTCCGTGCCCGGGGTGCCGGCCGCCAGGCCCAGCCCCACCGTCCGCTCCCGCTGCTCGCGCAGCGCGTCCAGCAGGGCGCCGGTCGCCTCGACCGCGTCGTTGGGCAGCCCCAGGGCGCGCGCGAACACATTCGTGGATCCGCCGGGCACCACCGCGAGCCGGGGCAGCCGGTCCGGATCGGGCCCGTCGTGCAGGAGCCCGTTGACCACCTCGTTGACCGTGCCGTCGCCGCCGAGCGCGACGACGAGATCGAGCCCCTCGTGCGCGGCCTTGCGCCCCAGGTCCCGGGCGTGCCCCCGGTACTCGGTGCTCACCGCCTCCAGCTTCATCTCGCTGGCCAGGGCATGGGTCAGGACATCGCGCGTGCGCGCACTGGTGGTCGTCGCTGCTGGGTTGGCCACGAGAAGTGCACGCATGAGCGCCAGACTACCCACCCCTTCTCCCGCCGACCCTACTGCCCGTCCCCTCCGGGGTCCGGGGCCCGCCGCTACCCTGCTGGAGTGAGTAAGAAGCAGCCTGCGCAGGCCCCCGCCCCCACCGTCGCACCGCCCGCCGGGCTGCCCGGCCGGCTGACCGCCGCCGCCGCGCTCACCGCGCTGGAAGGTCTGGCACTGGCCGGCCTCGGCGTCTACATGCTGTTCGTCGGCATCGCCGGCGACCCCGACTCCCCGCAGCAGGCCGAGACGGGCGGGATCACCCTGCTCGCCCTCGCCGCGCTGCCGCTGATCGCGGCCCGCGGGCTGCGCCTGGGCCGCCGCTGGAGCCGCGGCCCGGCGCTGATCACCCAGCTGATGGCGCTGCCGGTGGCCTGGACCCTCTACAGCACCGGCGGCGCGATGATCGCCGCCGCGGTGGCCCTGGCCGTGGCGGCGGTGGCCGTCGTGGCCCTCCTGGTGAACCCGACGGCCACCGAGGCACTCGGTATCGGGCCCGGCGAGCAGGCCCGATAACCGGACGTCCGGCGCCTGGTCCTACTCCTCCACCAGCAGCTTCTCGCGGAGCTGGGCCAGGGTGCGGGCCAGCAGCCGGGAGACGTGCATCTGGGAGATGCCGACCTCCTGGGCGATCTGCGACTGGGTCATGTTGCCGAAGAAGCGAAGCAGCAGGATCCGCTTCTCCCGCGGAGGCAGGCCCTCCAGCAGCGGCTTGAGGGACTCGCGGTACTCGACGCCCTCCAGCGCCTCGTCCTCCGCGCCCAGGGTGTCCGCGACCGCCGGCGACTCGTCGTCGGTGTCCGGGACGTCCAGTGAGAGCGTGCTGTAGGCATTGGCCGATTCCAGCCCCTCCAGCACCTCCTCCTCGGAGATCCCCAGCCGTTCGGCCAGTTCGTGCACCGTCGGGGAGCGGCCGTGCTGCTGGGAGAGCTCGGCCGTGGCCGTCGTCAGCGAGAGCCGCAGCTCCTGCAGCCGCCGGGGCACCCGAACCGCCCAGCCCTTGTCGCGGAAGTGGCGCTTGATCTCGCCGACCACCGTGGGCGTGGCGTACGTGGAGAACTCGACCCCGCGGTCGGGGTCGAACCGGTCCACCGATTTGATGAGGCCGATGGTGGCGACCTGGGTCAGGTCGTCCAGCGGCTCACCCCGGTTGCGAAAGCGCCTGGCCAGGTGCTCGACCAGCGGCAGGTGCATCCGTACGAGCCGGTTGCGCAGCTCTGCCTTCTCCGCCGACCCGTCGGGCAGCGCCCGCAGCTCGATGAAGAGGGCCCGCGCGCCGCTGCGGTCGCGCGGATCCGGCAGCGCCGGGGTCACCGGGAACACCGGCGCCGCCGGCGCCGCCGGCGCCACGGGGGCCGCGGCCTCCGGTGGCTGTGGTTGGTCGTGCTGGTTCTCGCTCATAGGGCCCGCCCGTCGCTCCGCCGAGTCCAAAAAGCCGTCTTCCGCATCCGCGTCAGCCGGGTGCGGCCGGGCGTGCTGCTGCTCCGGGATGCCGCCGTCGACCTCGTGCCGTACCCGGGGCCGATCCCCGCCCCGCACCGGGATCTCCCCGCCGCTCACGCCGGGCCTGGTCCCGCGCCGCGCTGTTTGTAGAGGCTGATGCTCACCGTCCGGTTCTCCTCGACCGTGGCCTCGACCTTGCCGGCCAGTGCCGACAGGACCGTCCACGCGAACGTGTCACGCTCCGGTGCGCGTCCGTCGGTGGTGGGCGCCGAGACGGTCACCTCCAGCGAATCGTCGATCAGCCGGAACACGCAACTGAGGACGGAGCCGGGCACGGCCTGCTGGAGCAGGATCGCGCAGGCCTCGTCCACCGCGATGCGGAGGTCCTCGATCTCGTCGAGGGTGAAGTCCAAACGTGCTGCGAGACCGGCCGTGGCCGTGCGCAACACCGACAGGTAGGCACCCGCAGCGGGCAGCCGGACTTCCACGAAGTCCTGAGTCCCGGGCTCGCCTGCGATCTGGGACACCCTCACCTCCAAGGTGGTACGAGCTCTGTTCGCCGGTGACGCTATCGCGATCCGGGTGATCGTGTCGCGGCACCCCTCGTGGCGCCCGCTTGGACACCCGCCTGCGGCCAGTGACTGATGGTAAGCCCATGGGTACGCACAGTGGCTAGGGGTCTGCGGGGCTCAAATCGGGGGAACCGGCGGAGGGTTGACCTACCCCGCCTCAGACGATCGAACCGTCGACAAAACACCATCGCCAGGTCTCGCCCGGTTCGAAGCTCCGCATGACCGGATGACCGGTCTCCCGGTGGTGTGCGGTGGCGTGCCGGTAGGGGGAGGAGTCGCAGCAGGCCACGTACCCGCACCCGAGGCACATCCGCAGTTGCACGGGATGACTGCCGAGGGCCAGACATTCGGGACAGGTCTGTGCAGACGGGATCGGCTCGGGGCGCGGCAGTTCGGCAACGTGGGTGCACTCGCTCATGATGACCAGCGTAGGGCCGCGGTGCGGACACGCGACGAATGAGGGTGGATCTTCGATGGAGGTATTGCCGCTGGTCGGGCTCGTCGCGGGCAGCGCGGCCGTCGCGGGGCTGGCCCGCCGGACGCCCGTGCCCGCGCCGCTGATGCTCGTCGCCGTGGGCCTGCTGGCCGGATACCTCCCGGGCGTGCCCTCGTACACCCTCGACCCGCACATCGTGCTGCCGCTGCTGCTGCCGCCCCTGCTCTACACGGCCGCCGTGGACAGCTCGTACCTGGACCTGCGGGCCAACATCCGGCCGATCGCGCTGCTGTCGGTGGGCTACGTGCTCTTCGCGACGCTCGCCGTCGGGTACGCGGCGTACCTGCTGGTGCCGGGCCTGTCCGTGCCGGTGGCCCTGGTGCTGGGCGCGGTGATCGCGCCGCCCGACGCGGTCGCCGCCACCGCGATCGCCCGCAAGCTCGGGCTGCCGAACCGGATGACGACCATCCTGCAGGGCGAGTCCCTCGTCAACGACGCCACCGCGATCACCGCCTACAAGGTGGCGCTGGCCGCCGCGGTCGGGGTGAGCGCCGGCTGGGCGGGCGGGATCGCGGAGTTCCTGCTCGCCTCGGTGGGCGGCGTGGGCGTCGGCCTGGTGCTGATGGTGCCGATCCACCACCTGCGCAAGCGGCTCAAGGAGCCGCTGCTCCAGAACACGCTCTCGCTGCTGATCCCCTTCGTGGCCTACGCGGCGGCCGAACGCGTGCACGCCTCCGGAGTGCTGGCGGTGGTCGTGGTCGCGCTGTACCTCGGGCACCGGAACTGGCAGGTCGACTTCGCCACCCGGCTCCAGGAGGAGGCGGTGTGGAAGGTGGTCGCCTTCGTGCTGGAGTCGGTGGTCTTCGCGCTGATCGGTCTCCAGCTGCCGGTGGTCCTGAAGGGGCTGGACGAGTACGAGGGCCTGCACGCGGCCTGGTACGCGATCGCCGTGTTCCTCGTGGTGGTGGTGGCCCGGTTCCTGTGGGTGTTCCCGGCGACCTTCGTGCCGCGCTGGGTCTCCGACCGGATCCGGGCGAGGGAGACGGACACCGACTGGAAGTCCCCGGTGATCGTGGGCTGGGCCGGGATGCGCGGAGTGGTCTCGCTGGCCATCGCCTTCTCGGTGCCGAACTCGGTGCCGCACCGGAACCTCATCCTCTTCCTGACCTTCACGACGGTCATCGGGACGCTGGTGGTGCAGGGGCTGACGCTGCCGCCGCTGATCAGGGCGCTGAAGCTGCCGCCGAGAGACGTGCAGGCCGAGACGCTCGCGGAGGCGCAGGCGCAGAGCGAGGCCTCGCGCGCGGCGGAGGAGCGGCTGGCGGAGCTGCTGGAGGAGCCGGAGAACAGCACCCTGCCGCCGCCGCTGGCGGAGCGGCTGCGGACGGTGCTGGAGCGTCGGCGCAACGCGGTGTGGGAACGGCTGGGCGAGGTCAACCCGCTGACGGGGGAATCCGCGGACGACATCTACCGGCGGCTCGCGCGGGAGATGATCGAGGCGGAGCGGGAGGTCTTCGTCACGCTGCGGGACCAGCGGCGGATCGACGACGAGATGCTGCGGGTCCTGCTGCGCCGGCTGGACCTGGAGGAGGCGGCGGCGTACCGCGAGGCGACGTGACGTGCCCCGTGCCGCTCCCGTGCCGGATTGCCCGGCGAGGCCAGGGGGCGGCCGAACCGGAGCCAGGCGGGGCGGGAGCCCCTCCGGCCCCGCCTGCGGGTCAGGCGCCGCCGGTACGGCGGAGCGGCTACGGCCGGCCGGTGATCACCGCGGCGAGGGTGGTGCCGCGGGGGAAGGCGCCGGAGGCCGTGAGGCCGGCCAGGGCCCAGAGCAGCTTGGCCACGTAGGTCCGCTCCACCGCGAGCCCGTGACGGGACTCGAAGTCGGCGGCGAAGGACTCCAGGGCGGCCGGGACACGGGCGTAGCCGCCGTGGTGGAACCCTTCGGCCAGGGACCAGTCGCCGGCCCGGCCACCGAAGGCGGCCCGCTGGAGGGAACGTATCTCCGCGTCCAGGAAGCCGCCCGCCAGGACCGGTACGCCGAGCGCCCGCTGCCCCGGGGCCAGACCGGCCGCCAGGCCCGCCAGGGTCCCGCCGGTGCCGCAGGCCACGGCCACCACGTCGGCCGCGCCCCGCAGCTCGCGGCCGAGCCCGGCGCAGCCGTGCAGGGCCAGGGCGTTGCTGCCGCCCTCGGGGACCACGTACGCGTCGCCCGCGCCCGCCCCGTCCACCAGCCGCGCCAGTGCCCGCGGCTCCGCCTTGCCGCGGTACTCCGCACGGGAGACGAAGTGCAGCCGCATGCCGTCGGCCGCGCAGCGGGCGAGGGAGTCGTTCAGGGGCCGCCGGGCGAGCTCGTCGCCGCGCACGATGCCCACCGTCCGCAGGCCCAGCAGCCGCCCGGCGGCCGCGGTGGCCCGCAGGTGGTTCGAGTACGCCCCGCCGAAGGTGACGAGCGTGTCGTGCCCCGCCTCCACCGCGGCCCGCAGGTTCGGCGCGAGCTTGCGCCACTTGTTGCCCGGCAGCTCCGGATGGACGAGGTCGTCCCGCTTCAGCACCAGCCGTACGCCGTACGCCCCGAACCGCTCGTCCGGCGCCTCGACGAGCGGGGACGGCGGTCGCGGCTGCAGGAGCACATCACGGTGCGCGGGCTGGTTCACCCGTCCATTGTGGGCCGGTCGGCTCCGTGGCGCGGGAGGAGAGGAGCCCGTCGGGGGACGAGAGGTTCTTCACGTGCCGGGGGGAATCGGTGATGATGAGGCGTCATATTCCGTTGTCGGTGGGGGATTCATGGGCAGCAGTGATGCGATTCCGTTCGGCGTGGTGGGGCTGTTGTTCATCGTCCTCGCCTATTTCATTCCGACTGCTGTCGCCTTCGGCCGGGGAGTGCCGAACAAGGGCTCCGTGCTGGTGGTCAACCTGTTCTTCGGGTGGTCCGTCGTGGGCTGGGTGATCGCGCTCGCCATGGCGGCGCGCAGCAGGTAGCGAGGCTGCGCCGTCGTCCCCGGCGCGGCGCCGGGGACGGCGGCCCGGCTACTTCAGGCGCTCGCCGACGCGTGCGCGCAGCGAGTCCATCGTGAAGCCCCGGGGGTCGACCTTGCCCGGCTGCCATTCGAGGTGGCCGATCACCGAGCGGGCGGTCCAGCCGTGGACCCGGCAGAGGGCCGCCGCCGCGCGGGTGACGGCGTCGAGCTGGACGGCGGGCCAGGGGTCCTCGCCGTCGCCGAGGTTCTCGCACTCGAAGCCGTAGAAGTGGCGGTTGCCGTCGGTGTCGGCCTGGTGGTCCGCGGGGAGCCGCTTCTCCGCGATCACCGCCGCGAGGACGTCGGAGTCGCCGAGGCCGGCGTGGTTGGCGCGGCCGTAGCCGACCAGGTGGACCCGGCCGTCCTTGGCGATCACGCCGTGGCAGAGCGGGCCCGGCAGGGCGCTGTGGCCCTCCCGGCAGAGCTGGACGGTGTACGGGGTGCCACGGGTGACGGTGTGGTGGATCATCACCCCGTGCACCGGGCCCCACGGCCCCTTGTGGTTGCGGTTGTGGGTGCGCCAGGCGCCGACCTCGACGACGGTCAGGCCTTCGTGCCGGAGTGCGTCGATGAACCGGTCCGCGGACATGGGTGCGGCCATGGCCGCCTCCTTCGTTGCGGTGCGGGACGGACACCCTGTGTGTTCGTCTCATCACGCTACGGTTTAGTGGAGGCAGGCCTTCCGCGGCTAGTGTTTTCGTACGGCGAGCGAGCCGATCCGGACACGGCTCACGGGTAAGCGAGCCAGAGGTCCGGGCCGAACACCTCGTAGTGGATGTCGCGGGCCGGCACGCCCTGGGCGATCAGCTGTTCGCGCACGGCCCGCATGAAGGGCAGCGGCCCGCACAGGTAGGCGTGGGTGCCGGGGGCGACGGGGACGGCGGACAGGTCCATGCGGCCCTCGCCGTCACCCGGCTCCGCCGCCTCCTCGTACCAGAACCGGGCCGAGGCCTCGGCCAGCTTGTGCGTCAGGGCCCGGTGGTCGGCGCGCAGCGCGTGGTCGGCGGGGGAGCGGTCGGCGTGCAGCACCGTCACCGGGGCGGCGTGCCCGGTGTCGGCCAGGTGCTCCAGCATCGAGAGCATCGGGGTGCATCCGATCCCGGCCGAGGCGAGCAGGACCGGGGCCGTGGAGTCCCGCAGGACGAGGTCGCCGTACGGGGCCGAGACGCGCAGGGTGTCGCCGGTGCGGACGCGGGCGTGCAGGTGGTGGGAGACCTCGCCGTCGGGGCCCGCGGCGGCCGGGCCGTGGACCCGCTTGACGGTGATCGCGCGGACCGGCGAGCCCGGCGAGGTGGACAGGCTGTACTGGCGGATCTGGCGGGCGCCGTCCGGGAGTTCGACCTGGACCGAGACGTACTGGCCGGGCTTGAACGCGGGCGCGGGGGCGCCGTCCGCGGGGGCCAGCCGGAAGGTGACGCAGTCGGCCGTCTCCTGCGTCCGGTCGGCGACCGTCCACTCCCGCCACACGTCCCCGGCGGTCACCTGCCGCTCGGCGTACAGGCGCTCCTCGATGGCGAGGAGGGCGCCGGCCATCAGCCAGTAGACCTCGTCCCAGGCCTGGGCGACCTCGGGGGTGACCGCCTCGCCGAGGGTCTCCGCGATGGCCGCGAAGAGGTGCTCGTGGACGACCGCGTACTGCTCCCGGGTGACGCCCAGGCTGGCGTGCTTGTGGGCGATGCGGCCGAGCATCACGTCGGGGCGGGTGTCCGGGTGCTCGACGAGGTGGACCGCGAAGGCGGCGATGGACCCGGCGAGCGCCTGCTTCTGGAGGCCGGCGTTCTGGTTGCCCCGGTTGAAGAGGTCCCGGATCAGCTCGGGATGGGCCGCGAAGAGCTTCGAGTAGAAGAGCTCGGTGATCTCGCCGAGGGCCGCCCCCACGGCGGGCAGGGTGGCTCGTACGGTCGCGGCCGACTTCTCGGACAGCATCGTGACTCCTCGCGTGCGCTGCATGAATTGGTATGTGAGATGCGCATTTATGGTGACGGAAAGATGGGGGCCGGTGGGGGGTGTCGGCCGTGCGGACTTCTGTTCGAGATCCCGGCGGGGCCGGTCCTCGCGGGCGGCCGGACGGCGGGAACCGGCCATCCGGCCGGGGTGGTCAGGGCCCGTCGGCCCCCGTCGGCGCCCGGCCGGAAATGCCCAGCAGGAGCGGTCCCGTGGGGGCCGCCACCAAGTCGTTCACCGTCAGCGGGTCCAGTGTGGCGAAAAAGGCCTCCTGGGCCCTGCGCAGGGCCCCGCGCAGCAGGCAGGCGCCGCGCAGCGGGCAGGGGGTGGTGCCGTCGCAGTCCACGACGTCGCCCGCGCCCTCCAGCTCGCGCACCACCCCGCCCACCGAGGCGGCCCGCCCGGCGGAGGTCAGGGTCAGCCCGCCGCCGCGGCCGCGCCGGGCCTCGACCAGCCCGAGGTGCTGCAGCCTGGCGACCACCTTGGCCGTATGGGTGTACGGGACCTCCATCGTCGCCGCCACGTCGCGGGTGGTCGGGAGTTCGCTCTCCTCGACCGCCAGGCGCATGAGGACGCGCAGTGCCAGGTCGGTGAATCGGGTCAGCCGCATGGGCCCACCGTAGAAAACTTGCATCTTGTCTGCAAATTAAGCCGAGTGAGCGGGAGCGGCTTGGCCGAAAACGGTGGGATGCGAGGGGCTCGCGAGGCGCCTGGGGGAGGAGGGGGGCCGAAAGGGTGCCCCGCACCCGGACGGAGTAGTCCCACCCTTTTGTGTAATGGTCCCATCACGTTCTGTACTGAAAGGCTGATCCCGCAGATCCATGGAGTGATCGAAAGGGAAATACATGTCGGTCCAGGCAGGTTCCGAACCCGAGGCCCAGGCGCCGCAGCGCAGTCTTGGGACGACGGCCGCGCGGAACTTGGCAACCACGACCAAGTCCGCGCCGCAGATGCAGGAGATCACCTCCCGGTGGCTCCTGAGGATGCTGCCGTGGGTCTCGGTTCAGGGCGGCACGTACCGCGTCAACCGCCGGCTGAGCTACTCGGTCGGCAACGGCGTCGTCGAGTTCATCAAGACCGGCACCCAGGTCCAGGTGATCCCCGCCGAGCTCGGCGAGCTCCCGCTGCTGCGCGACTACGAGGACCTCGACGTCCTCGGCGAGCTGGCCCAGCGGTGCCGGCAGATCGACTTCGAGGCCGGCCAGGAACTGACCGCCTTCGGCAGCCCCGCCGACCAGGTGTTCCTGCTCGCCCACGGCCGCGTCGACCAGATCGGCCCGGGCCCGTACGGGGACGACGCGGTCCTGCAGACCGTCGCCGACGGCGCGTACTTCGGCGAGGACTCCCTGGTCGATGAAGAATCGATTTGGGAGTACACGGCCCGCGCCGCCACCGCCGGCACCGCCCTGGTCCTGACCCGCCAGGACTTCCAGCTGCTCGCCGACCGGGTCGACTCGCTGCGCGAGCACCTGGACACCGTACGGACGCTGCCCGCCCAGCGCACCAACAAGTACGGCGAGGCCGCGATCGACCTCTCCGCCGGCCACCAGGGCGAGGCCGTCCTCCCCGGCACCTTCGTGGACTACGAGGCGCGCCCGCGCGAGTACGAACTGTCCATTGCACAAACGGTCCTGCGGGTGCACAGCCGCGTCGCGGACCTCTACAACCACCCGATGAACCAGACCGAGCAGCAGTTGCGGCTCACGGTCGAGGCGCTGCGCGAGCGCCAGGAGCACGAGATGCTCAACAACCGCGAGTTCGGCCTGCTCCACAACGCCGACTACGACCAGCGCATCCAGCCGCACGACGGCGCGCCCAGCCCGGACGACATGGACCAGCTGCTCAGCATGCGGCGCGGCTCCAAGCTCTTCCTGGCCCACCCCAAGGCGATCGCCGCCTTCGGCCGCGAGTGCAACAAGCGCGGGCTCTACCCGGAGTCGGTGGAGATCAACGGCAACCGGGTGCCGTCCTGGCGCGGCGTGCCGATCTTCCCCAGCAACAAGATCCCGATCAGCGACGCCCGGACCACGTCCATCCTGTGCATGCGCACCGGCGAGGACGAGCAGGGCGTCATCGGCCTGCACCAGCCGGGCATCCCGGACGAGATCGAGCCGAGCCTGTCGGTCCGCTTCATGGGGATCAGTGAGCAGGCGATCATCTCGTACCTGGTCACCGCCTACTTCTCCGCCGCCGTCCTGGTGCCGGACGCGCTCGGCGTGCTGGAGAACGTCGAGATCGGCCGCTGGCGCTGAGTACGGTGAACGCCACCGCGACCGGTGAGGGCCAGGAGGCCGCCGCCCTCCTGGAACGGACGAGGCACACGGTCAACCCGGAGCTGCGCCGGACCGTCGAGAGCCTGCCCGGCGGGATGCGCCGCGTGGCGATGTACCACTTCGGCTGGGAGCACGAGGACGGCACCCCGGCCGCGGGCAACGCCGGCAAGGCCATCCGGCCGGCCCTGGTCCTGGCCGCGGCCCAGGCCCTCGCGGGGCCGGGGACGAGCCGGGCCGACGAGGCCGTACGGGCGGCGGTGGCCGTGGAGCTGGCGCACAACTTCACGCTGCTGCACGACGACGTCATCGACAAGGACGTCCGGCGGCGCGGCCGCGCCACCGCCTGGACCGTCTTCGGGATACCGGACGCGATCATCACCGGGGACGCCATGATGGCGCTCGCGCTGCGCCTGCTCGCGGAGGATCCGCATCCGGCCTCGGCGGCGGCCTCGTCCCGGCTCGCCGCGTGCGTCATCGAGCTGTGCGCCGGCCAGCAGGCGGACTGCGCCTTCGAGCAGCGTCCGAACGTATCCCTCGACGAGTGCCTGACCATGGCGACGGCCAAGACCGGGGCCCTGCTGGGCTGTGCGTGCGCGCTCGGCGCGCTGTACGCGGGGGCCGGGCCGGACGAGGTGGACGCCATGGACGCCTTCGGGCGGGAGGCCGGGCTGGCCTTCCAGCTGATCGACGACCTGATCGGCATCTGGGGGGACCCGGGGCACACCGGCAAGCCCGCGGGCGCCGATCTGATCGCCCGCAAGAAGTCCCTTCCGGTCGTGGCCGCCCTCACCTCGGGCACCGCGGCGGGGGAGGAACTGGCCGCGCTGTACGCGGGCCCCATGACCGGGGACGACGTGCGCGACGCGGCGGACGCGGTCGACCGGGCGGGCGGACGCGACTGGGCGCAGGCCCATGCCGCGGACCGGATGGGGCGGGCGGTCCAGCAGCTGTCGCGCGCCGTGCCGGACCTCGCGGCGGCGGGCGGGCTGCTGGCACTCGCGGAGTTCGTGACGCGCCGCACGCGGTGAGGGCACGACCGAGGCCTGTTCCGGCACGGCACGGTGCCGGAACGGGCCTTACCGCGGGTCCGCGCCAACTCTAGGATCGCTCACGGTTGTTGACGCGTGAGCGAAGGGTGTGACCAGTGGTGCTGGAGATACGTCAGGCGGATCAGTCGGACCGGGACGCGGTGGCGCGGCTGCTCGACGAGGCCTTCCGCACGGACCCGGTGAGCAGCTGGGTCTTCCCCGACCCGGAGCACCGGGCCGCGGTGCACGGGAAGTTCCTCGGCGTCTTCGTGGACGTGGCGCTGGCCGAAGGCCGGATCGACTACGCGGTGGACGGCTCGGCGGCGGCGCTGTGGCTGCGGATCCCGGCGGGCGAGCCCGAGGGGGAGGACGAGATCCCGGCGCGGATGCGCGCGGTGGCCGATCCGGACAACGAGCGGTGCGAACTGGTGGGCCGGCTGACGGGCGCGGTGCACCCGACGGCGGAGGAGCACGAGTACCTGCTGATGATCGCGGTCGCCCCGGACCGGCAGGGGCAGGGGCTCGGCAGCGAGCTGATCCGGCCGGTGCTGGAGCGCTGCGACCGCGAGGGCGTGCCGGCGTACCTGGAGGCGAGCAGCGAGCGCAGCAAGGGGCTGTACGAGCGGCTCGGGTGGGATTTCACGGGTGAGGCGGTGCGACTGCCGGAGGGCCCGCTGATGTGGCCGATGTGGCGCAAGCCGCGCGGGTAGGCGGGCCGGGGCGGAGCGGGCGGACGCACGGGGGCGAATGAGGGCTTGCGTAACCACTTCAGGTGAAGTACTTTCTCCGACGTGCCTCCGATGCGGTGGCACGGTCGAACGGAAGAGAATCGCTTGCGCAAGCTCACGTACTTCATCGCCACGTCGGTCGACGGCTTCATCGGGGCCCCGGACGGCGACGGCGATTTCTTCTACGCCCACCTCGACGCGGAGTTCACCGAATTCCTCAAGGCCGAGTACCCGGAGACCATCGCCTCCCAGGGACGCGCCGCCCTCGGAATCGCCGACGCCGAGCCGAAGCGCTTCGACGCGGTGCTCATGGGCCGGAACACGTACGAGCCGGGCCTCAAGGCGGGCATGACCAGCCCCTACGGCCACCTGCCCGGGCAGTACGTCGTCTCGCGCTCCCTGGCCACCTCGCCGGACCCCGAGGTCGAGCTGATCTCCGGAGACGTCGTGGCCAGGGTCCGCGAGCTCAAGGCCCGGGACGGGCTCGACATCTGGCTCTGTGGCGGGGCCGACCTCGCCACCCAGCTGATCGACGAGATCGACGAGTTCATCGTCAAGACCTACCCCCTCTTCCTGGGGGCCGGCATGCCGATGTCGCGGGCCGGATTCGGGGTGCGCCCCCTGGAGCTGACCGGGGTCAAGATCCTCGGCGGCGGCCAGACGGTCGCCTCGTACGCCGTCAAGCGCTGACCCGGCCGGCCCCAGGGCCCCGTAACGCGCCGAACCGGCCTACCGTGGAGGTATGGCCGGTGAACAGCAGCAGCGCGCACACGAGACGGTCGCCCCGCAGGCCGGGCACGAACAGCAGACGTGCCCGGCGTGCGGGAGCCTCGTCGACACGGTGGTCAGACGGCGCAAGTCCCTCGGGATCTTCATTCCGGTGTGGGGCCGGGGCCCCTGCCGGAACCCGGGATGCCCCGAGTACCTGGACCCCGAGGGACGGTGACTCAGCCCTTGACCGCGAGTTCCTTCGCGCCCAGGCCGGAGGCGAAGCCGTTGGCCCAGAGCTGGTTGACGCGCGCCCGCTCGGCGGAGTTCGGGTTGGCGTTCTGGCACGAGGTGCCCGGTCCGCCGCCCGACATCAGCTCGGAGCACGGACCCGAGTAGTGGTCCGGAAGACCCAGCACGTGGCCGGTCTCGTGCGCGGTCACGCGGGTGGAGTTGTACTGCTGGTTCTGCCGGTAGTCCAGGAAGATGTAGCCGCGGCCGTGCCCGTCCGTGCTCGCGTACGAGCCGCGTGAGTCGTTGCCCTCGCGGTACGAGAAGTTCCCGCCGGAGGACACCTCCTGCAGCCTGACGTTGCTCACCGAGCTGTTCCAGATCTGCGTGGAGCGGGCTATCTGGCTGCGGAAGCTGGGCGCGCTGCGCGTGTTGTACGTGACGGTCACGGCCAGGACGCCGGGGTTCGCGGCACGCTGCTCGGCGACCGAGCGCTGCACGGCCTCGAAGAAGGCGCGGTTGGCGGCCTCGTTCTCCTGCGAGCCCGCGTACGCGGCGTAACCGGCGGCATTGCCTACGGGGGCGGGCGCGGCGCTGGCGGTGGGGGTGACGCCGAGGGCGGCGGCGAGGCCGAGGCCGACGGTCGTGGCCAGAACGGCCTTACGGGAGTGGCGCATGTGGGGGAGCTCCTACTCGTCCGGTGCGTGGGGGGTGGGTCGTTCGGTACCGGAGTCTGCGGGAGCGCCGTGGTCCGGCGGATGATGTCACTGCCCGATAGCGCCGGCCTATCGGGAAGATTTCGACAGCCCAACTAGCGTGAGAATGGCGGGATTCGGGGGGCTATCAGTGGCTGGTGCGGTCCACCGGGACCGGCCTACTCTCGGGTCATGGAGCTTGAGGTCAGGCACCTGCGCGCACTGTGCGCCATCGCCGACGCCGGCAGCCTGCACAAGGCCGCCCGGCAACTCGGCGTGAGCCAGCCCTCGTTGACGACCCAGCTGCGCCGCATCGAACGGGCCCTGGACGGCGAGCTGTTCCTGCGCGAGCGGACCGGCTGCCGGCCCACCCCCTTCGGCCGGACCGTACTGGGCCGGGCCCGCCCGCTGCTCGCCGAGATGGCCGCGCTGGTCGCCGAGGCCCGGGCGCAGGCCCGCGGTCCGCGGCTGAGCATCGGCTCCACGGCCAGCCGGGCGCTGCCGGGATGGCTGCGGCGGCTGCACCGGCGGATGCCGGACACCGAGACCTCCCTCGTCGTGGACGTCTCCGCCAACGCGCTGCTGCGGATGGTGGCCTCGGGCCGGCTGGACGTGGCGTTCGTCCACGAGGTGGAGGGCAGCCCGCTGCGGGTGCCGGCCGGGCTGCAGCTGCACGTGCTGATGGAGCGGGAGCCGCAGTTCGTGTCGATGTCCCGGGACCATCCGGCCGCCGGGCAGGCGGTGGTCTCCTTACATGACCTGGCGGCCGACCGCTGGATGGTCGACCCGTCGGTCGACGGCGAGTGGGACGGGCTGCGGCGGGTCTTCGCCGGGGCCGGACTCGACCCGCCGGTGCTGCACGCCGACTACCACACGGCGACCTCGCTGATCATCTCCGGCGAGGCGGTCGCGCCCTGCCAGCCGACGTCCGGGCCGCGCGACGACATGGCGATCCGGCCGCTGTCGGGGGACCCCCTCGCCGTACGCCTGCTGCTGGCGACCCGGCCCGGCGCGCACGCGGAGGTCTACGAGGACCTCCGCGCCGCCTATCGCGAGGCGGCCCTGCGCACGCCCCCGTACCGCGCCTGGCTCCACCACCACGCGAGCCCCCTGCTGGCGGCCTGACGCGCCCGGGCCCGCGACCTGACCCGCGCCGAACGCCGGCGAGACCGGATTTCCCGGCCTCGCCGGCGTTTTCGGCATGCCTGCGCACAGGCTTGACTTCCCCCAACCGCGATATATCGTGTTACTCAGAAGACGCGATATGTTGCGTGCGTCGAGTCCGGTCCGTGAACGCACGAGGAGGATCAGCACCATGGCAGAGCAGTCGTCCCGGCCGTCGCCTTCGCAGTCGACCTGGCACGTCGCCGAACCGCAGAAAGTCACCTTCGAGGCGCCGGTGACCGACCTCCGCGTACGCGTCGTGAGCGGCACGGTGAACGTGGTCGCCGCCGAGGAGGGCCCGGCCCGCCTGGAGGTCACCGAGGTCGACGGACCGCCGCTGTACGTGGTGCAGGACGGCGGCACCCTCACCGTCTCCTACGAGGACGTGCCCTGGAACGGTGCCCAGGGCCTGAAGCAGTGGTTCGAGTCCAAGCCGTGGAAGGCGTGGTCCGGTTCCGCCGCCGGCCGCAAGGCCTGGGAGCGCAGCGCCGCGATCACCCTCACCGTCCCCGCCGCGACCCGCGTCCAGGTGGCCGCGGTCGACGCCACCGCCTTCGTCTCCGGCATCTCCGGCGGCACCGAGGTCAACGAGGTCTCCGGCGACGCCACGCTCGTCGGGCTCGCCGGACGGGTCAAGGCGCACACCGTCTCCGGCAGCGTCGAGGCCCAGTCGGTCACCGGCGACCTCCGCTTCCACTCGGTGTCCGGCGGCCTGACCGTCGTCGACGGCGAGGGCGTGAGCGTGCGGGCCGACTCGGTCAGCGGCGACATGCTCCTCGACCTGGACCTCGGCCCGGCGTCCGCGCGCCCCGTGGACATCGCGTTGAACTCCGTCTCCGGACAGGTCGCGATCCGCCTCCCGCACCCCGCCGACGCCCGTGTGGAGGCCAACACCGCCACCGGCGGCGTCTCCAACGCCTTCGAGGACCTGCGGGTCTCCGGCCAGCTCGGAGCCAAGCGGATCACCGGCACGCTCGGTTCCGGCACCGGCACCCTGCGGGCCACCACCGTCTCCGGCGGCATCGCGCTGCTGCGCCGCCCGCCGTCCGACGTCGATGCCGCCAATGCCACCGACGCCACCGATGGCCCCGCGCCCGCCGCCGCCGCCGCTCCGCTCGCGCTCGACAAGAAGGTGCTCTGACATGCCGCCCGTCTTCGCCCACGGCCGCCTCCGCCTCTACCTCCTCAAGCTGCTGGACGAGGCCCCGCGCCACGGGTACGAGGTGATCCGCCTGCTGGAGGAGCGCTTCCAGGGCCTGTACGCCCCCTCCGCGGGCACCGTGTACCCGCGGCTGGCCAAGCTGGAGGCCGAGGGCCTCGTCACGTACGCCACCGAGGGCGGGCGCAAGGTGTACTCCATCACCGAGGCGGGGCGCGCCGAGCTGGCCGACCGCAGCGGTGAACTCGCCGACCTGGAGCTGGAGATCCGCGACTCGGTCACCGAACTGGCCGCGGAGATCCGCAACGACGTCCGCGGTGCGGCGGGTGACCTGCGGCGCGAGCTGCGGGAAGCGGCCTCCGCGTCCGCGACCCAGGTCGAGGACGAGTCGTGGAAGGCTGCCAAGGAGGAACTGCGCAAGGCGAGGCAGGAGTGGAAGGAACAGGCGCGCCGGGCGAAGGACGAGAGCCGGCGGGCCCGCGAGGAGGCGCAGCAGGCCCGCCGCCAGGCCAAGGAGGCGCAGGAGCGGGCCCGCGAGGAGGTCCAGCGCATAGCGGTCCAGCTGCAGGAACAGTTCGCCAGGTCCGGTGGCGTGCTGGGCAGCCTGGCGGGGGCGTGGCTCGGTGGCGGTGCGGGGCCGGCGCCGGGGCCGGGGCCTGCGGCCGCGCCGACTGCTCCGGCTCCGGCTTCGGCGGCCGAGGCCGAGGCCGAAGCCGAAGCCGATGCGGGCTGGGCCGAGGATCTGGCGCCCGGCGCTGACCCGGCGCGGGATCTGGACCGGCTGCTGGACCGCTTCCGCGACGAGGTGCGGGATGCTGCGCGGGACCACGGGGTGAGTGCGGCGCAGGTGGCCGAGGTCCGTGCGGGGCTCGCGGCGGCGGTGGCCCGGCTGCGGGCGACGCTGCGGGCGGGGTAGGAGGCTCGGCTGCCGCGCGGCTGCGGGGGCTCCGCCCCCGAGCCCCCGCGCCTCAAACGCCGGCGGGGCTGAATGATCGGGGCTCGGCCCCGGGCGCCGCGGTTCAAACGCCGGCGGGGCTGAATGATCGGGGCTCCGCCCCGGGCCCCGCGCCTCAAACGCCGGCGGGGCTGGATGGTGCGGCGGAGGTGGAAGGTCGGGGCCCCGCCCTGGGCCCGCGCTCAAATGCCGGTGGGGCTGGATGTGGCGGGGCTGGAGGGTCAGGCGGCCAGGGTTGTTTCGGCTGTGGTGTAGGTGATGCCGTGGTCCGTCAGGACCTCGGACACGGTGCCGGGGCGGGAGAGCAGGGCCAACAGGAGGTGCAGGGCGCCGATGTGGTTGTCCTTGCGGCCCAGGGCGATGCGCAGGGACTGTTCCAGGACCTTCTTCGACCCCTCGGTGAAGGGGACGTGGTAGCTGCCGGCGCGGTCGTCCGGCTCGGCGCGGCCCAGGGCCGAGCGGAGCGAGGCGCGCAGGGTGCGCCTGCGCGGTGCGGGGGCCGCGAGCGCGCCCTCGCCGTGGGTCTCCTCGATGCGGGAGACGATCTCCGTGAGGTCGATGCCGAGCCCGGCCAGTGCCTCCTCGTCCGCCCGGGACATGCCGCCCCGGCGGCGGGCCGCCGTCAGATCGGCGGCCACCGCCGCGCGGTCCACTCCCAGCCGGTCCAGGGCCCCCAGCTCCAGCAGGGAGAGCAGCAGGTGCTCCTCGGTGACGGTGGCGGCCCCGGCCCGCCGGGCCTCGGTCACCGCCCCCGTCACCGTGTTCCGGGCGTCGGTCGTGAAGCGTTCGAACATCAAAGCCTCCCGTACTTCTTGTGCACGGCCTGCCGGCTGACGCCCAGCTCGGCCGCGATCTCCTGCCAGGACCACCCCTGCGCGCGGGCACTGCGTACCTGTACGGCCTCCAGCTGCTCCAGCAGCCTGCGGAGGGCGGCCACGGCACGCAGGCCCACACGCGGATCGCGGTCACCGGCCCGCTCGGCGAGATCGGTTGCTTCCGTCATGGTGTCAATTTAGGTTGACGCGGGAGGTGTTGTCAACCTTCATTGACGGATCGGTGCCGTGCCTACGGCTTGAGGACGATCTTCCCGAAGAGGTCGCCCGCCTCCAGCTTCTCGAAGCCCTCGCGCGCCCGGTCCAGCGGCAGCACCTCGTCGATGACCGGCCGGAGCCCGGTCGTCGCGCAGAAGGACAGCAGGTCCTCCAGCTCGTCCTTCGAGCCCATCGTCGAGCCGACCACCTTCAGCTCCAGGAAGAAGATCCGGGTCAGCTCGGCGTGCGCCGGGCGGTCGCCGCTCGTGGCGCCGGAGATCACCAGGGTGCCGCCGGGGCGCAGGGACTTCACCGAGTGGGACCAGGTGGCCGCGCCCACCGTCTCGATCACCGCGTCCACCCGCTGCGGCAGCCGCGCGCCCGGCTCGTACGCCTCCACCGCGCCCAGCTTCACGGCCCGCTTGCGCTTGGCCTCGTCCCGGCTGGTGGCGAAGACCCGCAGGCCCGCCGCCTTGCCGAGGGCGATCGCGGCGGTCGCGACCCCGCCGCCGGCGCCCTGGACGAGTACGGAGTCCCCGGGGCGGACCCCGGCGTTGGTGAACAGCATCCGGTACGCCGTCAGCCAGGCCGTCGGCAGGCAGGCGGCCTCCTCGAAGGTCAGCTCGGCGGGCTTGCGCAGGACGTTCCACGCGGGGACGGTCACCTGCTCGGCGAAGGTCCCCTGGTAGCGCTCGGTCAGGATCGAGCGCGGCTCGTCGGGGCCGACCCCGTGGCCGCTCTGGCCGATCACGGAGTGCAGGACGACCTCGTTGCCGTCCTGGTCGATCCCGGCGGCGTCGCAGCCGAGGATCATCGGCAGTCTTTCCTCGCCGAGACCCACCCCGCGCAGCGACCACAGGTCGTGGTGGTTGAGGGAGGCGGCCTTGACGTTCACGGTCACCCAGCCGGGCCGGGCCTCCGGTGCCGGGCGGTCGCCCAGCACAAGGCCGTTCAGCGGCTGGTCACGGTCGATTCGGGCGGCGTAGGCAGCGAACATGCCGCGACGCTACCGCTCGGTAGGGCCGGGTTCCAGCCCCTCGGGAACCGCCCGCCTGAGGTCTTCGTCTCAGCCGCCCCGCCACGCGAGTGCCGCGTCAGAAAAGCGAAGGCCCGGCCGGAGGGATCCGGCCGGGCCTCTGCCCGTACAACTGCTCGCGCGGCGGTCAGGCCAGGCGGGCCACGCCGTCGGCCTTCGCGGCGGCGGCCACCGCCGTGGCGACGGCCTCCGCGACGCGCTCGTCGAACGGCGACGGGATCACGTAGTCGGCGGCGAGCTCGTCACCCACGACACCGGCGATGGCGTCGGCGGCGGCGATCTTCATGCCCTCGGTGATCCGGGTGGCGCGCACCTTGAGGGCGCCCGCGAAGATGCCCGGGAACGCCAGCACGTTGTTGATCTGGTTCGGGAAGTCCGAGCGGCCCGTGGCCACGACCGCCGCGTACTTGTGCGCGACGTCCGGGTGGACCTCCGGGTTCGGGTTGGCCATGGCGAAGACGAAGGCGTCCTTCGCCATCGAGGCCACCGCCTCCTCCGGGACCGTACCGCCGGAGACGCCGATGAAGACGTCCGCGCCGGCGAGGGCCTGCTCCAGCGAACCGGTCTGGCCGGTCGTGTTGGTCAGGCCCGCGATCTCCGCCTTGACGTCCGTCAGGTCGGAGCGGTCCGCCGACACGACGCCCTTGCGGTCGGTGACGCAGACGTCGCCGATGCCCGCGTCCACCAGGATCTTGGCGATGGCGATGCCCGCCGCGCCCGCGCCCGAGATGACGGCGCGCAGGTCGCCGAGGGTGCGACCCGTGAGCTTGGCGGCGTTGCGCAGCGCGGCCAGCGTCACGATGGCCGTGCCGTGCTGGTCGTCGTGGAAGATCGGGATGTCCAGCGCCTCCTGGAGGCGCCGCTCGATCTCGAAGCAGCGGGGGGCCGAGATGTCCTCCAGGTTGACCCCGCCGAAGGACGGAGCGAGGCGGATGACCGTCTCGATGATCTCGTCCGTGTCCTTGGTGGCGAGCGCGATCGGAACCGCGTCCACACCACCGAACTGCTTGAAGAGAATGGCTTTGCCCTCCATGACGGGGAGGGAGGCCTCGGGGCCGATGTCACCGAGTCCGAGCACGGCCGTGCCGTCGGTGACGACGGCGACCACGTTGGACTTCCAGGTGTACTCGTTCACCAGCTCCGGCTGCTCGGCGATGGCGCTGCACACCTTCGCCACGCCGGGCGTGTACGCGAGGGACAGGTCGTCCTTGTCGTTGACCGGCACCGTGGCCTGGATGGCCATCTTGCCGCCCCGGTGCAGCGCGAACACCGCGTCCGGGTTGTTGTCCGTGACGCTGTCGCTGCGAGGGTTGATGATCTCCGCTGCCACTGTGTGTGACCCCTTAAGTCCTTTGAATCGTTGAGGGTGACCACTCCTGGTTAAGGGGTGGGCGGGCACCGCGTCCGTACTCCGCATCGACGGTTGGCCCGTCTCCGCGGAGGGGAGGTTCGTACGCGCGGGCGCGCCGCACGCGCGCCCTGAGCCCCGGATGAGGGGTGTAAGGATCTGTTCTACCCGAAGAACGCTCGCCCAGACGAGTCGATTCCCGCTCAATCGTAGGTCGGTTGCCCCACTTTTGGCGAAAAGTCCAAACCTTGTTGTCCGGCAGGCGAGACGCTCCGTAGAAACTGCGGTGAAAAGGCCAGGTCACGGCAGGTTCTGCGGTCTCGAGCGCCGTTGTCCGCAGTCCTGTTGGGCTACCCCCACCGCCCGTTATGCGATTTTGACCTGACGGGCACCCTGAATGTCTCAGTCCGAATGGCAAGATGCCGTAATCACACGAGGTCGCGACACTCGATGGTGCGTGCCCGACCGTTTTTCGATGCTTTTCCACCACTGCCGGAGGAACCAAGCCATGACCGCTAGCACCACCCGTCGTACGACCGCCGCACGGTCCCGGATCGCCGCGGTCGGCGCGATCGCGGTCGCGGGCGCCCTGATCCTCACCGGCTGTGGTGACCAGACCGACAAGGCCTCCACCAGCCCGTCGGGTGCGGCGAACAACACCAGCGCCCCGCTCTTCTCCAAGCTCCCGAAGAAGATCCAGGACGCCGGTGTCATCAAGGTCGGCACGGACGCCACCTACGCGCCGATGGAGTTCACCGAGGGCGGCAAGATCGTCGGTGTCGACCCCGACATCGCGGCGGCCCTGAGCAAGCAGCTCGGCGTGCAGTTCAAGTTCGAGTCCGGCACCTTCGACACCCTGATCGGCAGCATGCAGACGGGTCGCAGCGATCTGGTCATGTCCTCGCTGACCGACACCAAGGCCCGTCAGGAGGGCCTGGACGACAAGGGCGCCAAGACCGGTGCCGGTGTCGACTTCGTCGACTACTTCTCCGCCTCGACCGGCATCCTGGTCAAGAAGGGCAACCCGCAGGGCATCAAGACCCTCGACGACCTGTGCGGCAAGACGGTCGCCGTGCAGCGCGGCACCACGTACGAGGAGTCGGCCAAGACCCAGGCCGAGAAGTGCAAGACGGACGGCAAGGGCGAGCTCAAGATCGAGTCCTTCCCGACCGACGCCGAGGCCCAGACCCGAGTGAAGGCCGGCGGCGCCGCCGCGGACCTGAACGACTCCCCGGTCGCCGCGTACATCGCGCAGACCGCGGGCGGCGGCAACGACTTCGAGGCCATCGCCAACCCGACCGACGCGGGCCTCTTCGGCATCGCGGTGGACAAGAAGAACACCGAGCTGCGCGACGCGCTCAAGGAAGCCCTCGACGCGGTCATCAAGGACGGCACGTACAAGGCCGCCCTCGACAAGTGGAACGCGGGCTCCGGCGCCGTGACCGAGGCCAAGATCAACGCCGGTTCCTGACCTCCGCGTACCACCGCAGCACACTGAAGGGCAGTCACTGTGACTGACAAGCTCGACAAGGTCCCGGACCCGGCGGACACCCCGCCGGCCGGGGCCGTACCCCCCGAGGCGATCCGCGCCATTCCGGTTCGCCACTACGGCCGCTGGATCAGCGCCGTGGTCGTCATCGGCCTGGTCGTGGCGCTCGCGATGGCCTTCTCGCAGGGCAACGTGCGCTGGGCGACCGTGCCGGAGAAGCTGTTCGACCCCACCATCCTCCGTGGCGTCGGCAACACGATCTGGATCAGCGTCGCCTCGATGGCCCTGGGCCTGGTGCTCGGTGTCCTCTTCGCCGTCATGCGCCTCTCGAAGAACCCGGTGACGAGCACCATCGCCTGGTTCTACATCTGGCTGTTCCGCGGCACCCCGGTCTACGTCCAGCTCCTCATCTGGTTCAACCTCGCCCTGATCTTCCCGATCCTGAACCTCGGGTTCTACAAGGACGAGATGACCCAGGTCATGACGCCCTTCCTGGCCGCCCTGCTGGGCCTCGGCCTCAACGAGGGCGCGTACATGGCGGAGATCGTCCGGGCCGGCATCCAGTCGGTCGACGAGGGCCAGACCGAGGCCTCGCACGCGCTCGGCATGACCCGCCTGCAGACCATGCGCCGCGTCGTTCTGCCGCAGGCCATGCGGGTGATCGTGCCGCCGTCGGGCAACGAGTTCATCAACATGCTCAAGACCTCGTCGCTCGTCGTCGCCGTGCAGTACTTCGACCTGCTGCGCGCGGCCCAGGACATCGCGTCCACGTCGTTCGCGGTGATGGAGATGTTCTTCGTCGCCTCGATCTGGTACCTCGCCCTGACCAGCGTGTTCAGCGTCGGCCAGTACTACCTGGAACGCCGCTACGCCCGCGGTGCGCTCCGCTCGCTGCCGCCCACGCCGCTGCAGAAGATCAAGGCGAAACTCTCCAGCTTCTCGAACCGCAAGGCGGTGGCCTGATGACGACTGCCATGGTGAAGGCCGAGGGCGTCCACAAGTCCTACGGTGCGGCGCACATCCTCAAGGGCATCGACCTGGAGGTCGCCCCGCGTGAGGTCTTCTGTCTGGTCGGCCCGTCCGGCTCCGGCAAGTCGACCTTCCTGCGGTGCATCAACCACCTGGAGCAGGTCAACGCCGGACGGCTGTACGTCGACGGGCAGCTCGTCGGCTACCGCCAGAAGGGCGACAAGCTCTACGAGCTGAAGGACAGCGAGGTCGCGGCCCAGCGCCGGGACATCGGCATGGTCTTCCAGCGCTTCAACCTGTTCCCGCACATGACGGCCATAGAGAACGTCATGGAAGCCCCGGTCATGGTCAAGGGCGAGTCCAAGGCGGTGGCGCGCGAGCGCGCCATCAAGCTGCTGGACCGCGTGGGCCTCGGCGACAAGGGCGGGAACTACCCCAGCCAGCTCTCCGGCGGTCAGCAGCAGCGCGTCGCGATCGCCCGCGCGCTCGCCATGGAGCCGAAGCTGATGCTCTTCGACGAGCCCACCTCGGCCCTCGACCCGGAGCTGGTCGGCGACGTCCTCGACGTCATGCGCGACCTCGCCGAATCGGGCATGACCATGATCGTGGTCACCCACGAGATGGGCTTCGCCCGCGAGGTCGGCGACAACCTCGTCTTCATGGACGGCGGCGTGGTCGTGGAGTCGGGCAACCCGCGCGACGTGCTGGGCAACCCGCAGCACGACCGCACGAAGGCGTTCCTGTCCAAGGTGCTCTAGGGCTCCGGCGCTCCGGCGCTCTGGTGGCCCGGCCGGCACCGGCGGACAGGTGAGGGGCGGTACGGGATTCCCGTACCGCCCCTCACACGTGCCCGGTCACGTCCCTACTTCAGACCCAGGACCAGCGCGTCCGAGGGGGAGCGCCAGACGGTACGGGCCTCCGCGAAGCCCGCTCCCAGCAGGGCGGCGGTGTGCCAGGCCTCGGGCGGGGTGTCGCCGTCAGCGTGCTCCCCGTAGATCGCGAAGCGCTCCTTCACCGGCTCCGCGAGGAGCGGGTCCGCGGCGGCCAGCTCCCACCACTCGCGCCAGTCCACCGCGCCGGCCCTCCTCGCCCGGTCCATGCCGGCGTGCCGGTGGGCGTGCTCGGCGGCGTCGATGCGCGGGGTGGCCGGGTCGGGCATGTGGTCGGCGTTCATGAACACCCCGCCCGGGGCGACCAGCGGCGCGAGCTGCCCGTACAGGACGGACAGATCGTCGCTGTGCAGCCAGTGCAGGGCGGTGGCGGTCAGGACCGCGTCGTACGAGTCGTGGGGGAGGGCGGCCCGCCAGTCCGGGTCCTTGAGGTCGGCGGTCACGAAGGTGACCCGCGGGTCCCCGGCGAAGTGGCCCCCGGCGATGGTCAGCAGCGCGGGGTCGAGGTCGACGCCCGTACTGGTGGCTCCCGGGAACCTCTTGAGGACGCGGTCCGTGATACTTCCCGTACCGCACGCGAGATCCAGCACCCGGGGGGTGGGTCCGACCAGGGCCTCGACCATGTCCAGCATCACCCGGAACCGCTCCTCGCGGTCGGGCATGTACCACTCCTGCTGCCGGTCCCAGCTGTCCTGCCAGGCCTGCCAGTACCCCGTGCCGGTAGCCGTATCTGTATCTGTCGCATTCGTCGTATTCGCCACCACGAACCCCTCCGTACGTAATACCCTCGAAGACGCCTCAGCCGTTACCGGAGACACTAATCCGCAGCCGTAAGGACTACAAGTGGAACTGGCCCATTACTCGGACTTCGCCGTGCGCCTGGTCAACACCGAGGAGCCGGCCCGCAACAAGGACGAGCTCACCTCCGTGGACGCCGTCCGTGCCCTGTTCGGCGCAAGCGTGCAGATGGCCCGCCGCGTCACCGACACCGACGTCACCCGCTTCCGCAACGTACGGGCCCGGCTGCGCGCCGTCTTCGAGGCGGCCGACAGCGGCGACGACGTCCTCGCGGTCGACCTGCTGAACTCGCTGCTCATGGAGTTCCCGGTCAGCCCCCAGGTCTCCGGGCACAAGACCATCGGCGACGACGGCCGCCCCGACTGGCACATCCACCTCGCCGAGCACCCCTCGAACGCATCGGCGGGCTACGCCGCCATGGCGGCCATGGGGCTGGCCTTCGCCCTCACCGAGCACGGCCCCGACCGCCTCGGCCTGTGCCAGGCCGCGCCCTGCCGCAACGCCTACCTCGACACCTCCACCAACCGCTCCCGGCGCTACTGCTCCGACCGCTGCGCGACCCGGGCCAACGTGGCCGCCTACCGCGCCCGCAAGCGCCTGGAGGCCGAGGCGTCCGCCAGCAGCGGGCGCACCGCCGAGACCGCCCAGGACAGCCGGGCCCTCAGCGAGCGCTGATCCTCCTCGCGCGGCCGCAAGCGCAGCACCGCCGTCGCCAGCACCAGCTCTGCGGGCACCGGCCCGTAGACGGTGCTGTCGCCGGTCTCGTTGTACGGGTTGTCGCCCAGCACCCACCAGCCGCCCGGCCGCCGCTCCACCGCCCGCTTGATCACCAGCAGGTCCTGCTGGAAGGGATGGCGCAGCACCACCACGTCACCCGGGCGGACGGCCGCCCCGTAGCGGACCACCACCTGGTCCCCGTTGGTCAACGTGGGCACCATCGACGCCCCCGTCACCTCCACCACCCCGAACCGCTTCCGCGGGCGCCCGTTCTCCACCATGCGTGTCCTCCTCGTCACCCCCGCATGCTGCCGCACGGGTCCGTACATTCGCTCACCGGTCCCGCCGCGCCCCTGGACTTTTGTCCTAAGCCCATGGGGGCGCCCGCGAAATCCGGTTGTTCAGCGAGTAATCTCCCCCTTGAGAAGACGATCACGAGGAGGACCCACTCCATGCTTTCCCGCCTCTTCGCCCCCAAGGCGAAGGTCTCCGCCCACTGCGATCTTCCGTGCGGCGTGTACGACCCTGCCCAGGCCCGCATCGAGGCCGAGTCCGTCAAGGCCGTGCAGGAGAAGTACCAGGCCAACGAAGACGCCGACTTCCGCGCGCGCGCCATCACCATCAAGGAGCAGCGCGCCGAGCTCGCCAAGCACCACGTCTCGGTGCTGTGGAGCGACTACTTCAAGCCGCCGCACTTCGAGAAGTACCCCCAGCTGCACACCCTGGTCAACGACACCCTGAAGGCCCTCTCGGCCGCCAAGGCGTCCAACGACCCGGCGACCGGCGCCAAGGCCCTCGAGCTCATCGCCGAGATCGACCGCATCTTCTGGGAGACCAAGGCCGCCTGATCCGGCGCCCTGCCCCGGCTCGCGCCTGCCCGAGCGGCCGGCACGAACACGAGAACGGCCCGACTGCCTCGTGGCAGCCGGGCCGTTCTCGTTCTCCGCCGCGGAAGCCCGCGGCAGCCTGTGCGGCGTCAAGAGGACGCGGCGGGCGGCACCGTCGGGGCCGGTTCGGAGCGCCTGCGCACGGGTTCGAGGGCGCGTGTGACGCCGCGTTTCAGGAGGGCGGAGAGCGGCCGTTCGACGAAGCGGTGGATCAGCCACGCCGCGGCGAGCATGCCGAGCGTCATCACGGCCACCAGCGCCCACGGCGAGAGGTGGAAGCGCAGCAGCCGGATGCCCGTCCAGCCGATGTGCTCGTGGAGCAGGTAGAGCGGGTACGTGGTCGCGCCGGCCACGGTCAGCCACTTGCCCCGGACCCAGGAGAGCCCGCCGAGCGCGAGGACGATCATCACCAGATATCCGAGGGTCATCAGCGCGATCGCCGGCTTCGCGTCGAGTGCTCGGCCGAGGCTCACGGCCAGGCCGTCGCTGTAGAGGGTGACCTGTCGGACCGAGAAGACCCACGAGACCAGGACGATGCCCCACAGCAGGAGGGTCGGTCCGAACCGGTGCATCAAGTACATGGCCACACCGGCGATGAAGTACGGCGAGTACTCCGGCATGACGATGTAGTTGAGGAAGGGCGCCCGCCCGGCGGTCACCAGGACCGAGGCGACGGTCCACAACGCGCAGAAGAGAATGACGCGGCGGTAGGTCACGCCCTTCCAGACGACCAGGGCGAACAGCAGGTAGAAGCGCAGCTCGACCCAGAGAGTCCAGTAGACGGCGTCGACCGATCCCACCCGGAACGGCTCCTGCAGCATGGTGAGGTTGAGGAGCACGTCCTTCAGGCCAAGTGGCTGCACCACCAGCGGCCAGAGCGTGATCACGACGGTGGTGAGCAGGACCCCGAGCCAGTAGGCAGGGTAGAGCCGGACCACCCGGGACGTGAAGAAGTCCCCCAGGCTGCGGCCCCAGCTGCTCATGCAGATGACGAAGCCGCTGATGATGAAGAAGAGCTCCACGCCGGTCCAGGTGTAGGAGGCCAGCCAGGAGGCCGTGGGAAAGACCACGTCGACGGGCTTGGTCCAGGCGTTCTTGGACGCGTCCGCGTTGCCGCCATAGCCGACGTAATGGTGGAAGACCACCATGAGCGCGGCGACGAGACGCAGCCCGTCGAGAGCCGCCAGCCTGGGGCGGGGCCGGCCGGCCGTGATGCGAGCCGGGGCAGCCTCTTTGCTCGGTCTCGGCGCGAGGTCGTTCAGCATTGGGCGGATGCTACTAGGACCGTGCCCCATGCAGTTAATGAGATGAGCGGTGAGCCCGTGGCCCGCTGCCACGGGTTTCACCAGGCCGCTCACTCGTCGGCGTCGTCGTCCTCGTCGTCCAGGCGGGCCAGCCAGGTGGCCAGGCGTTCCACCGGGACCTCGAAGTCCGGGTTCAGGTCGACGAAGGTGCGCAGCTGCTCGGCGAGCCACTCGAAGGTGACCTCCTCCTCGCCGCGCCGCTTCTCCAGCTCCTCGATGCCGCGATCGGTGAAGTACAAGTCGGGCTCCGTGCCGTGATGGGGGTGTGCAGGGGGTGTTTCCCGCCAGGATAATCCGCGCGGGTGAAGAGGCCTCCCGCCCGTGGTGCCCCCGGGGCTAGCCTGGATGCCCAACGAGCGGGGGGTGCGGATGACGGACGGGCGCACGACCGGCTCGGCGCGCGCCTTCGAGCTCCTCGAGCCCCTCGTCCAGGCCGCGACCGTACGCGTTCACGCCCCGCTGGGCGGGTATGACAACCCCGGCAGCCATCGGACCGGTCCCACGTGGGGGAGCGGCTTCTTCATCGCCCCCGGCTGGGTCCTGACGTGCGCGCACGTGGTCGGCGAAGGGGGTGCTGCGGTGCGTCTGACGGGACGCGAGGTCGGCATCACCTTCTCCTCCGGGACCCACGGGGCGACCGGGACGGTCACCGGGCGCGTGGAGTGCGTACTGCCCGAGCGGCTGGAGGAGCGGCGCCCGCGCCGGGGCGCCCTGTGGGACCTGCCCGACCTGGCGCTGCTCAGGGTCCTGGCCCCCGTGTCGCACGCCTGCGTCTGGCTGACGGACCGGTCCAGACCCCGTTTCGACGAGGTCGCCTACTTCGGCTGCACCGAAGACCTCGGCACGCCCGAGATCACCGGCCGCACCACCCGGCTGCGCGGCAGCGCCGGGAACGGCGCGGCCATCCGGCTCGGCGGCGACGACGAGATCGACCCCGGAATGTCCGGCGGCCCCGTGGTGGACCTGGCCCGCGGGGAGGTCGTCGGAGTGGTCAAGGCCCGGCGGCACGGGGCGGGCGGCGGGCTCGCCGTCTCCGTCGTGCAACTGCGCACGCTGCCGATGCCCGCGCGCGGCCAGGTCGGGCTCTACCGCCGCGTCATGCAGGCCCACGACCTGCACCACTACGACCAGCACCTCAGCGACCTCGACAACCGCCGCACCTGGACCGACGTGCACGGCGAGCTCCCGGCGGAGGAGGGGGCCCCGTACGGCGGCCGCGGCCGGCTCACCCCCGGGGAGCGCACCACCCTGTGCGGGCTGCTGGCCGAACTGCCCCCGCCGGGCTCCTCCGAGGTCGTACGGGCCCTCGTCGAGGCGGCCCGCGGCGAGGAGCCCGACCCGCAGCCGCCGGCCCCGCTCAGCTGGCGCGACGGGCTGGGGCTGCTGCACGACCCGCCCGGCGGGGCGGGGGAGGCCGCGGCCATGCTCCGGTACGCGACGGACGTGAGCGTGGCCGACTACCGGGAGCCGCCGACCCCCGGCGCGGACGAGGAGCTCTGGGACTGGATCCGGGCCACGGCCGAGCGGTTGTGGCGCCCGCTGCGGCGCGAGCTCGGCGAGCGCCACGAGCGGGGTCTCGCGGAGCGCGAACGGCGCCGGCGGGCTTCGGCGGGGCGCGCGGTGAACGGCCCGGCCCGGCGGGCCGGCGGGCTGCCGCCCGGGGCCTCGGCGCTGCTGGAGGTGTGGGCGCACGGCTGGGAGGACGTCTACGACTGGCGGGTCTCCGTCCTGGCGGGCCCGGCGCAGCCCGGACGGGTGACCCCCGTGGACTCGGGCGTACGGGCCACCCCGGCGGGTCTGCGGGAGGTGTTACGGGCCCCGCTCGCCGAGGCCTTCCGGCGCTGCGACACCCACGAGGCGGCGGCCCTGCTCGAAGTGGCCGTGGCCCCGGAGCTGTTCGGGCTGCCCGTGGACGAGTGGGTGGTGACGGGCGGCGTACCGCTCGGGGTCCAGCGGCCGGTGGTGCTGCGCCACCCCGGCGGCCGGACCGGGGCCGGGCACCCGGCGGACCCCGGTCACCCAGCGAATCCCGGGGACCCGTCGGGCCGCGCGCACCCCGCCGATCCGGGGAGCCCCGCGGGCCGCGGGCACCCCGAGGCCGCCGCCCGGTGGGCGCGGGTGCAGGCGGGCCCCGTGCAGGACGAACGGGCCGACTGCGTACGGGGACGCCCGCGCAGCCCGGCGGCCGAGTGGCTGTCGGGACTGCCGGACAACACCGTGCCGGTGCACTGCCGGGCCGCGGACGCGGAGCCCACGCTGGGGTCGTTGCACGCGGTGCGGGACGCCGGGTACGGGGTGGTGGTGACCCGGCGGCCGCCGCCGGATCCGAGGGAGTCGTGCGCGCCGTTCCACCGCGGGCTGCGGGAGGAACTGGCGGACGCCGGGCGGGCCGAGGTGCTGCCGGTGCGCCTGCAGACGCTGCGGGGGAGGGCGTACGGGGCGGACCCCGACGCGTACTGGGCGGCCGGGACCGGGCTCGTGTGGGAGGACCCGGCACGGCCGCTCCCGGACGACGAACCGCTCCAGGGCGACCTGTGACGGCGCCGGGCCCGGCGGATTCGAGTGAGGGAGGGGCAATGAACGACGAGTGGCTCATATACCGGGGGGTCGGCGAGCCCCATGACGGGATCGACGCCCTGCCCGACCCGCCGCCCTGGCGGGACTTCGACGGCGGACCCGTGGCGGAGCCGGGCGGGCCGGCCGCGGCCGCCGACGGCAACGTCGCCCGGCGGCTCGGGGCGCACCGGCAGGCCGCCGAGCTGCACCGGCCGGAGCGCGAGGAGCTGGAGGCCGTCAACGCGGCGCTGTACCTGCGCCGGCCGCTGCTCGTGACCGGCTTCCCCGGCACGGGGAAGTCCACCCTCGCGCACGCGGTCGCCCACGAGTTGAAGCTCGGGCGGGTGCTGCGCTGGCCGGTGGTCTCGCGGACCGTGCTGCAGGACGGGCTGTACCGCTACGACGCGCTCGCCCGGCTGCAGGACGTACAGCTCGCGGCGAGCGGAGGCGCAGGCGCAGGCGGGGGCGGATGCGGAGGCAGGGGCGGGGGAGCGGGCGCGGGCGGGGGCGAGGCCCGGGGGCACGGCGCCGCAACGGCCCCCGGCATCGGGAAGTACATCCGGCTCGGGCCGCTCGGCACCGCCCTGCTGCCCACCGCGCGGCCCCGGGTGCTCCTCATCGACGAGCTCGACAAGAGCGACATCGACCTGCCCAACGACCTGCTGAACGTGCTGGAGGAAGGGGAGTTCGCCCTTCCCGAGCTGGAGCGGGTCGCCGACACCGAGCCCGAGGTGCAGGTGCTCACCGACGACGGGACCAAGGTCACCGTCCGCGGCGGCCGGATCCGCTGCCGGGAGTTCCCCTTCATCATCCTGACCAGCAACGGCGAGCGGGACTTCCCGGCCGCCCTGCTGCGGCGCTGCATCCAGCTCAAGCTCGGCCAGCCCGGCGAGAAGCGGCTCGCCACCATGGTCCGCGCCCACCTCGGCGAGGAGGCCGCCCGGCTCGGGGCGGACCTGATCCGGGAGTTCCTCAGCCGCTCCCAGACCGAACTGGTCGCCGCCGACCAGCTGCTCAACGCCGTGTACCTGACCCACTACGCCGCCCCGCCCACCCGGGAGGACCTCGCGGACCTGCTCATCCAGCGCCTCGACCGCCCGAGGTGACGGGCCGTGCCGCCGACTCCCGCCGTGCCTCCCACCGCTCCCGAGCCCCGGCACGGCGTCCGCGAACTGGCCGGGCTGCTGCGCGCCGCCGGGCTCGACCCGAGCGCCGAGGAGCTCGCCGACGCCCTCTGGCTCGCCGGGCACATCCGCGGGCCGGGGCCGGCCGCGCCCGGGCCGCCGGGGCCGGACCCCGAGGAGGACGCCGAGGATCCGGCCGGCAAACCCGTCGAGGCCGAACGGGCCCAGCCGGACGCCGACGATCCGGTCAGGCTCTACGCACCCGGCGCGCGCCGCGCCGGCGGGGCCGAGGGCGACCGGCCCGAGGAGTCGCCCGAGGAGTACGGAGTGCCCGTACGGGTGCCCCGGGCCGCCGCACTGCCGCGCATCCTGGACGTCCAGCGGGCTCTGCGCGCCCTCCAGCGGCACCGCCCGCCCGTCCCGCCCACCCGGCTGGTGATCGACGAACCGGCCACCGCCGAGGCCAGCGCCCGGGCCCTCGGGCTGGTCATCCCGGTGCTCCGGCCGGAGAGCCGGCGCGAGGCGACCGTACGGCTGGTGATGGACGCCTCCCCCTCGATGGCCGTCTGGCAGGACATGTTCGACGAACTGCGGTCCGTGTGCGAGCGGTTGGGCGCCTTCCGGGACGTCCAGGTGCACTACCTGCACCGCCTCGGGGACGGTAGGGCGGTCCTCGGCCGCAGCCCCGTACCCGGCTCCGGGCTGCGCTCCGGCGACCAGTTGCGGGACCCCACCGGCCGGGCCCTGACCATGGTGGTCTCCGACTGCGCCGGGCCGCTGTGGCGCGAGGGCGCCGCGCAGCGGCTGCTGTACCGGTGGGCCGAATGCACCCCGTGCATGGTCGTCCAGCCGCTGCCGCAGCGGCTGTGGGGCCGCAGCTGGCTGCCGACCGAACGGGGCACGCTCACCCGGCTGGAGGGCGGCGGGCAGCAGCTGAGGTTCCGCCCGGACCGGCCGCCGCTGCCCGGACGGCCCACGGGCGGGCTGACCGTGCCCGTACTGCCGCCGAGCCCGACCGCCCTCGGGGCCTGGGCCCGGCTCGTCGCCGGACTCGGCACCGGGCCGGTACCGGCCGAGGTCGGCCGGGTGCTGGCCGACCATCCGGCCGTGCCCGTACCGCCGCCGCGCGCCGTCCGGCCGCCGCGCGAGCTGGTGGCCCGGTTCCGGTCCTCGGCCGCGCCCCGGGCCGTACAGCTGGCGGTGTACCTGTCGGCGGCGCCGCTGACGCTGCCCGTGATGCGGCTGGTGCAGCGCACGATGCTGCCGGACTCGGAGCCCTCCGACCTCGCGGAGGTGCTGCTGAGCGGGCTGCTGCGGCGCAGCGGGCCCGGGCCGGGGCACTGGTACGAGTTCGCCCCCGGGGTGCAGGACGTGCTGCTGGGGCCACTGGGGCGGGACGAGGCCGCGCTGGTGCTCAAGCACTGCTCGGAGTACGTGCTCGCGCACTTCGGGCGGGGCGCACGGAACTTCCCCGCGCTCGCGGTCTCGCAGCTCACCGGGGTGCCGCCCGCGCCGGCCGGCCCTGGGCCGCAGGACGCCGAGCGGGTGCCCGAGGGGCGGCTCCCGCAGGCCTTCGCGCACGTTTCGGCCAAAGTCGTACGGCGCTACGTACCCGGCATGCCGGAGGAGGGCCCGGCCCGCCGCGAGCCTCCCGCCGTCCGCCCGCTCGGGCGGGCCGGAGCGGTGCGCGCCGCGCGGGCCCGGCTCGCGGACGCGGCCGCGGACGGCGGCGCGCGGGCCCTGCACGAGGCCGTCGCGGTCCTGCGGCGGGCGGTGGCGGCCCCGGTGGTACCCGGCGACCCGCCGGAGGAGGCGGAGACCGAACTGGCGGGAGCGCTGCTGCGGCTGTGGGCGGCCCAGCGGGACCCGGAACTCCTGGCCGAGGCGGAACGGGCCGTGACCGGGCTGCGGACCCCGCCGGCGCGGGCGGTCCTCGGCCGGGTGCTGTACGAGCGGGCGCTGGCCCACGGCCCCGACGCGGAGCTGCTGGCCGAGGCGGACCGGGAGTTCGCGGCGGCGGGCGCCGCGGCCGACCCGGAGCTGCGGCGGGACTGCGCGGTGCGGCGGGCCGAGACCCTGATCCGGCTGAGCGGGCTGCGCCCGGACGCGGACGCGCTCCGCGCGGCCCGCGCGGCGCTGGAACCCCTGGCGGGACCCCCGGCCGCCCCCGGCCGGGCCTCCGACGGGCCCCTCGACGGGGACCCGGACGCGCACCCCGACGCGGAGCCCGGGCCGGACCCGGCACTGCAACGGGCCCTGGGCCGGGTGCTCCTGGCCCTCCTGCCCCGCACCCCGGACCCGGCCGAGCGGACGGCCCTGGCCGAACAGGCCGCCGCCCGGCTGGCCGTGCCGGCCGCGGGCGCGGCCCGGGCCACGGCCGCCGAGGCCCGCGTGCGGGTGGACCTGGCCGGCGCACTGCGCTACCTGCCCGCGCGGCTGGAGGAGGCGGCCGGCCAGCTCACCACGGCCCTGGAGGAGGCCGGCGGGGACCCGGAGCTGCGGGTGGCCGCCCTGGTGTGCCTGGCCCGGGTGCACCGCGAGCGGTACGCGCGCGACGCCGACCCCGCGGCACTGGAGGACGCGGCCGAGGCGTACGGCCGGGCCCGGCGGCTGATCCCCCGTGACGGGGAGGCCTTCGGGGAGCTGCTGCCCGAGTGGGGCGAGGTGCTCCTGGAGCGGGCCCGGGCCGCCGACGGACGGCGGTTCACCGGGGCCGCCGTACGCGTCCTGCGCGACAGCCGGGCGGCGGTCCCGCAGTCGGACCCGGGAGCCGCGCACCGGCTGATGCGGCTGGCCACCGGGCTACGGCTGCGGCACGCGTACGAGGGCGACCCGGTGGACCTGCGGGAGGCGGAGTACCTGCTGGAACTGGCCGTCCGGCACAGCCGCAGCCCGCTGGAGCGGGCCCGGGCCTGGCGGGACCACGGCGACGTGCAGCAGGAGATCCACGGTCACACCCGGGCGGTGGAACGCCTCGACCGGGCGGCGGACTCCTACCGGCGGGCCTGGCGGGCCGCGCTGGAGGCCGACCGCGAAGGCGACGAAGGCCGCGAGGTCCGCGGAGGCCGCGAAGGCCGCGAAGGCCGCGAAGGCCGTGAAGGCCACGCCGGGCCGGACGGGCACTCCGGGCCCGAGACCCGCGCGGACCTCGACCGCCGCGCAGGCCGCGAGGCCCCCGCCGGCACGGCGGGCACGGCGGGCACGGCGGGCACGGCGGGCACGGCGGGCACGGCGGGCACGGCGGGCACGGCGGGTTCCGCCGTCCGCCTGGCCGCCCGCGTACAGGAGTCGCGCGGGGAGGTGCTGGAGCGCCTCGCCCGCCCCCGGGCCGCCCTGGACGCCTACCGCTCCGCGCTGGAGCTGTGGACGCGGCCCGACGCGGGCACCGACGCCGAGGCCGAAGGCCGGACGGAGGCGATCCGCGCCCGCGTGCGGGTCCTGGAAGCCGGGCTCTGAACGCGGAGCGGCGAGCGGAGCGCGCTGTTTCCGGGGACCGGCCGGAGGGAAAGGGCAGTGGACCGTCCGGTCCGCTACGTGACAAGGGGAGCAGCGGCACATGGTGACGAAGCGGCAGGAAGTGGAGGCGGTGACCTCGGCGTGCCCCGGGCGCCTGCCGGATCTCTCCGGGCTGGACCTGGCCGCGCTGCGCGGGATCGACCATCCCGTGCTGGCCCAGGTGATCGAGGGCATGGTCGAGCGGGTGACGCATCCGGCCGAGATCCTCAACGCCTTCGACTCCGGAGTGGCCTGACCGGCGCGTGCCTGATCCGCCCCACCTGAAAGCGAGTTGACCACTTTCCGCCGTTAGCCGGGTCCGTCCGAAGGGCAGGGATGGACCGTCCGCCGGGGGTCGCCCCCCGGAGGCGAGGGGGAGGGAGGTGGGGCGATGAGGCGAGCGGTCACGAGCGACTCCGTGCTGCCCGCGCCGCCCGCGCCCGGCGGCGCCGGCTCCGCCCCGCACCAGGACCCCGCCCGGCCCCTACAGGACACCGCCCGGCCCCCACAGGACCCCGCGGCGGGGCACCGGCTGCACCACGCCCGGTACGCGCCCTGGCCCTACGCCCGGCTCGACGTGGCCGCCGCGCGCGCCGCCGGACACCGGCCGCACCCGATACGCCAGTTCGTCCTCAAGACGCGCAGCCGCTGCAACCTCGCCTGCACCTACTGCTACGTCTACGAGATGGCCGACCAGGGCTGGCGCGGCCAGCCGCCCGCGATGACCCCCGCCACCGCCGCCCGCGCCGCCGAACGGATCGCCGAGCACGCCGCCGCCCACGGCCTGCCCCGCGTCGACCTGGTGCTGCACGGCGGCGAACCGCTGCTCACCGCCCCCGCCGCGCTGGCCGGGCCGGTCGACGCCGTTCGGGGCGCCGTGGCCCGGGCCGCCCCGCGCACCCGGGTCACCGCCACCGTCCAGACCAACGGCACCCTGCTCACCCGCGGCCGCCTCGCCGCGCTCGCCACCGCCGGGATCCGCGTCGGCGTCAGCCTCGACGGCGGCCTGCCCGCGCACAACGCCCGGCGCGTGGACCACGCCGGGCGGCCCGGCTTCGGCGCGGCCGCCCGGGGCTTACGGCTGCTGGCCCGGCACCCGGACAGCTACGCCGGGGTGCTGTGCGTCGTCGACCTCGACCAGGACCCGGTGGAGACCTACGAGTCCCTGCTCGCCTTCGCCCCGCCCAGCGTCGGGCTGCTGCTGCCGCTCGCCAACTGGA
Organism: Streptomyces sp. NPDC029164; assembly: GCF_055563995.1. NCBI lineage: Bacteria > Bacillati > Actinomycetota > Actinomycetes > Kitasatosporales > Streptomycetaceae > Streptomyces > Streptomyces sp. NPDC029164. Next base: position 167,814 of record NZ_JBVHWW010000004.1, read on the forward strand.
GCGCCCCGCCCCCCGGCCACCACCCGGGCCTGACCCCGTACGCCGACTGGCTGCTCGCCGTCTTCGAGCGCTGGTGGCACGACGGGGTCCGGCGCACCCGGATCCGGCTCTTCGAGGAGATCATCGCGCTGCTGCTCGGCCTGCCCGCCGCCACCGAGACCCTCGGGCTCGCGCCCGCCGCCACCGCCGTGATCGAGACCGACGGCTCCATCGAACAGGCCGATTCACTGAAATCCGCGTACGAGGGCGCCGCCGCGACCGGCATGAGCCTGGACAGCCACAGCTTCGACCAGCTCCTCGACCACCCCGGCCTCGCCGCCCGCCAGCTCGGACGGGACGCGCTCGCCGCCGGCTGCCGCGCCTGCGAGCTGGTCGAGGTCTGCGGCGGCGGGCACTACCCGCACCGCTACCGCGCCGGCGAGGGCTTCCGACAGCCGTCGGTGTACTGCGCCGACCTCCAGGTGCTCATCCGGCACATCGCCGCCGCCGTCCACCGGGCCGCGCAGGCCCCCGGGACGGCCGCCCGACGCACGGCCCAGCCCGTCACCGAGCGAACCGCACCGGGCGCCGGCCGGCGCACCGCCCCGGCGGGGCAGGCCGCCCAGGCCGTGCCCCCGCGAGCCGCCCGTGCCGCCGCCGCCCACCCGCCGGCGGTCGCCTCATGACCACCGCGCTCACCGCCTTCACCGTCTCCTCCCGCACCCTGCGCGAGCTCGCCTCCACCGAACCCTCCCCGGACGGCACCCGCCTGGTCCGCGACGTGCGCCGCTCCAAACGCCTGGTCCTGCTCCGCGCGGTCCTCGACGCCGCCCCCGGCGGCGCGTCCGGGGAGGCCGCCGACCACTGGGCCCTGCTGGAGGAGGCCGAGCGCCGCGACGCGGGCGCCGTGCGCGACGTACTGCACTACCCGGCCACCGGGGTCTGGGCCGAGGAGACCCTGCGCCGGCTGCACGCCTCCTGCGGACCCCCGCCCGACCTCGGCCACCTCGGGGCCCTCGCCGTCGCCGCCGCCCTGCGCGCCGGGATCGCCTTCACCCACACCCTGCGGCCCCAGCACGGCCGGCTCGTCCTGCCCACCCTCGGACTGCTGCGCCCGGAGCGCCCCGGCCCCCTCGCCCTCACCGAACGCTCCTGGGACCCCGACGACCCCGCCACCCTGCCCCTGCACGCCCTCCCCGGGGGCCGGACCGCCCTCGACGACCTCGACCCCTACCGGGCGCCCGGACCCGCGCAGCCCGCGCCCGTCCGCCCCGCCCGCCGGCTCACGCCGAAGGGGCACAAGCGCTGGGACACCCAGTGGTCCGGCGCGCTCACCCTGCTCCTGCGCTACGACACCGTCCGCGCCGAGGAGACCGCGCAACTGCTGCGCTCCGTCGTACCGCTGTCCGGCGGCTCCCGCTCCAACGGCGCCACCCTGCCCGCGGCCGCCGGCTCCGTCCTGGCCCGCGCCCAGGCCCCGCCCGCCCTGGCCGCCACCCTCGTCCACGAGGTCCAGCACGGCAAACTCGCCGCCCTCGCCGACGTCCTGACCCTGCACACCGCGGACCGCACGCCCCGCCACTGGGCCCCCTGGCGCGGCGACCCCCGCCCGCTGGAGGGACTCCTGCACGGCGCCTACGCCCACCTGGCCCTGGCCGGGTACTGGCAGCGGGCCGCCCTCTACGGGGCCCGCGGCGCCTGGGCCCAGCACGCCCGCATCCGCGCCCAGGTGGCCGCCGTCCTGCCCGCCCTGCTGGCCCACGACCGACTGACCGCGGCGGGGCGGGAGTTCACCGAGGCGATGGCCGCCGCCGAACGGGCCATGGACGAGCTGCCGCCGCCCGGCGACCAGCACGCCGCGGCCCGCCGGGCCGTCGACAGGGAGCGCCGCGCCTGGTGCGAGGCACACCCCGAACTCGCCCCGTTCGCCCACGGTTGAGGGGCCGTGCCCACCGGCACCCCTGCGGTACCTTTTCAGTCCCGTCCACTGCCCGGAGCCCAGGGAGACGGCGCATGACCACCGGTAGTCGGCAGGACCAGGGCAACACCGCGCACCCGTACCCGCACGCCCAGCCGCAGCGCTTCGTCATCAGCTTCGCCGGGTTCAACCGCCCCTGGGCCGTGTGGATCGGCCACCGCCTGGAGGAACACGGCCACCGCGTCGCCCTCCAGCGCTGGGACCCGCAGAACAGCCCCGGCATCGCGCAGGCCCTCGACGACCTCGCCCGCTCCGGCAGCCGGGTCCTCCTCGTCCTCAGCGAGCGCTACTTCTCCGCGGGCACCCGGGCCGACTTGCAGGACGAGGAGTGGAACACCGCCCTGCGCGCCGTCACCGACCGCCACCCCGACCGGTTCGCCGCCGTCTGCCTCACCGACGCCCCGCTGCCCAGCGCCGTCGCCGTACTGGAGAAGACCGACCTGTGGGGCCTGGACGCGTACGAGGCGGAGTACCGCGTGCTGCGCCGCCTGGAGCTGCCCACCGACCGGATCGGCACCGAGACCGGCCGGCGCGGCCCCCGCTTCCCCAACGACCCGCCCGAGATCTGGGGCCGGGTCCCGCGCCGCAACCCGCGCTTCACCGGCCGCAACGACGTCATCGGCACCCTGCGCGAAGCCCTGACCGAGGCACCGGCCGGCGCCTCCACCGTCACCCTGCTCGGCCTCTCCGGCGTCGGCAAGACCCAGGTCGCCACCGAGTACGCCTACCGTTTCGCCTCCGAGTACGACGTGGTGTGGTGGGTGCCCGCCGAGGACCGGCCCACCCTGCGCGAACGCCTCGCCGACCTGGCCCCCGCCCTCGGCCTGCCCCGCGGCGCGGGCAGCTACGGCGAGCAGATCCGGGCCGTCCTCGAAGCGCTGCGGCGCGGATCCCCGTACGGCCGCTGGCTGATGGTCTTCGACGGCTGCGACAACCCCGACGACCTCATCGACCTGCTGCCCTCCGGCGCCGGCGACGTGATCATCACCTCCCGCAACCGCGAATGGGCCACCCGGCACACCAGCCTCGTCGAAGTCCCGCTCTACGCCCGCCCCGAGTCGATCACCTTCATCCGCCGCCGCGCCCTGCGCCTCACCGCCGGAGAGGCCGACCAGCTCGCCGAGGCCCTGGAGGACTACCCGCTCGCCCTCGACCAGACCGCCGGCTGGCTCGCCGACTCCCCGCTCGCGGTCGGCGACTACCTCGCCCTGCTCCAGCGCCGGATGGACTCCCACGAAGCCGTCACCGTCTCCGACGACTACCCGCTGCCCTTCCCCACGGCCCTCGCCATACTCCTCAACAACGTCCGGGAGAACTTCCCCGACGCCCTCGCCCTCCTGCGGCTGTTCGTCTTCTTCGCCCCCGGACCGGTACCGCTGCGGCTGCTCCGCGAATTCCCCGCCGATGACGTCCCCGAACAGCTCGCCGGGCTGATCAACGACCAGATCCGGTGGAACGCCGCCCTCAACAAACTCGTCCAGTTCTCCGTCGTCCGGCTGGAGTACTCCGACCTGCCCCTGGAGGAGGGCGGCGGCGGGCTGGAGACCGTACAACTGCACCGCATGGTCCACGGCATCGTCCGCGAGAACCTCTCCGAGGAGGAGGCCGAACCCCTCGCCCGCGCCGTACGGCAGGTCCTCGCGGCCGCCGACCCGGGCGGGCCCTCCGACTCCCGGCTGTGGCCCCGCTACGCCGAACTCGTCCCGCACCTGGCCACCTCCGGGGTGCTCACCAGCGGCAACCCGCGCATCCAGAACTTCCTGCTGCGCTGCCTGCGCTACCTGATCCTCGCCGGGGAGTACCGCACCTGCCTGCGGCTCTGCGAGGAGACCGACCTGATCTGGCGGGCCGTGCTCGGCGAGGACCACCCCAAGGTGCGCGAGCTCAGCTACCAGTACGGCAACGCCCTGCGCAACCTCGGCCTGTTCCGGCGCGCCGAGACCCTCACCAAGGCCGTGTCCGGCCGGCTCACCGCGGAGCGCGGCGACCGGGACCTGGAAACCCTGCGCGCCACCAGCGCGTACGGCGGCGTCCTGCTGTGCATCGCGAAGTTCGAACCGGCCCGGGAGATCTTCGAGCACTGCCTGAGCACCTACCGGGAGCTGCTCGGCGAGGACGACTCCGTCACCCTGGACGCCCAGAACAACCTCGCCGCCACCTACCGGCTGCTCGGCCGCTACCAGGACGCCTACGACCTCGACCTGGACACCCTGCGCCGCCGCGAGCGGGTCCTGAAGCCCCTGCACATCTCCACCCTCGCCTCCGGCATCGCCTGCGCGATGGGACTGCGGCTGATGGGCCGCTACCGGGAGGCGCAGACCCGGCAGGAACAGGGGGTCAAACTGAACACGCAGGTGCTGGGGCTGGGCCACCCGCAGACCCTGCGCGCCGAGCACAACCTCGGGATGTGCCTGCGCCGTTCCGGGGACATCCCCGGCGCGGGCCTGCGGCTGCGGACCGTGTGGGAGCGCGCGACGCGGGTCTTCGGGGTCGACTACCCGTGGACCCTGATGGTCGCCTCCGACTACGCCACCTACCTCAGGGAGTACGGGGACATCGGCGAGGCCCGCCGGATCTCCGAGGACGTGGTCCGCGGCTACCAGACGCAGCTCGGCCTCGCCCACCCGTACAGCATCGGCACCGTCGGCAACCTCGGGCTGGTGCTCCGCGCCCAGGGCGAACGCGCGGAGGCCCTCTCCCTGGCGGAGCAGGCCCTCGTCGGCATGCGGGGCGCGCTCGGCGACCGCCACCCGTGGACCCTGGGCTGCGCCCTGAACGCCACCGGCCACCGCAACATCACCGGCCGGCTGGAGGACGCGCTGGACCTGAGCCGGGTCACCCTGCGCACCGCGGAACAGGTGCTGGGCCCGGACCACCCGATGACGCTGAGCGCGCAGATCGCGCTCGCGGCCGACCTCCGCTCCGTACGGGAACACGCTGAGGCGGCGAAGCACGAGGACGCGGGCATCAAGGGCCTGACCCGCACCCTGGGCGCGCAACACGTCCACACGGTCTCGGCCAAACAACAGACCCGCCCGTACTGGGACTTCGAACCACAGCCGTAGCGGGTCCGGTAACGCCTCCGGGGCCCACTAGTCCGGCACCGGGATGAGGTTGGGGCCGTTGTCGAACACCTGGTCCTTGAACCTGGCGCGTTCCTCCGGCGTGACGCACTTGACGTCGCCGTCCCACATCTCCCGCCATACGTAGCCGGGCATGCAGGTGGACGGCCCGTAGGCGCCGCCGCCGGGCTGGCGGTGGGGGTTCTGCGCGTGGGCCCGGTCGCGGATCTGCGGCGTGACGCAGAGGGAGTCCCCGTCGAAGCTGTCACGCCAGACGTAGCCGGGCAGACAGGTGTACGGCCCGTAGGCGCCGCCGTCGGGCTCCTGGTGGGGGTTCGGGTAGACGTCGGAGCGGACGCCGGCCGCCGACTGCGGCGGCTGGGCGACCGCCGCCGACGCCGGCAGCGCGACGGCTCCGCAGATGACGGCGGCCGAGGCGACGGGCAGCAGGAAGCGGGCGGTCCGGCGCCGGGGCGGGGTGGCGGTCGGGGTGGGGACGACGTGGGACATGGTGGCTCCTCGAAGGCGTGGGGCAGGCGGCGAGGGCCGCCGCCGGATCTGCCTCCAGTACGCGCCGCGGCAGCGGTCCCGGTCATGTCCCGGAAGGACGTGACTTGACGGGACGGCCGGAGACCGGGCCCGGCACGCCGGAAGGCCCGGCCCCCGTGGGGGAGCCGGGCCTTCCACTGCCGGGCCGCGCGGCGACTACGCCTCGAAGACCTCGTTCAGCAGGAGCTGCTGCTCCGCCTGGTGGCGCTTCGCGGAACCGACCGCCGGCGACGAGCCGTGCGGGCGGGAGATCCGGCGCAGGCGCTCGCCGGCCGGGACGTCCGCGCCGACCGCCAGGTCGAGGTGGTCGATCAGGTTCAGCGCGATGAACGGCCACGCACCCTGGTTCGCCGGCTCCTCCTGGGCCCAGATGTACTTCGCCGCGTTCGGGAACTTGGCGATCTCCGCCTGGAGCTCCGCACCCGCCAGCGGGTACAGCCGCTCGATGCGGATGATGGCGGTGTCGGTGATGCCGCGCTTCTCGCGCTCGGCCTCCAGGTCGTAGTAGACCTTGCCGGCGCAGAAGACGACCTTGCGGACCGCGTTCGCGTCCACCGTGGTGTCACCGATGACCGGACGGAACGAGCCGGTCGTGAACTCCTCCGCCTTCGACGCCGCCGCCTTCAGACGCAGCATCGACTTCGGGGTGAAGACGATGAGCGGCTTGTGGTGCGGGTTGTGGACCTGCCAGCGCAGCAGGTGGAAGTAGTTCGACGGCAGGGTCGGCATGGCCACCGTCATGTTGTCCTGCGCGCACATCTGGAGGAAGCGCTCGGGACGCGCGGACGAGTGGTCCGGGCCCTGGCCCTCGTAGCCGTGCGGGAGGAGCAGCGTGACGCCGGAGGTCTGGCCCCACTTCTGCTCGGCCGAGGAGATGAACTCGTCGACGACGGTCTGCGCGCCGTTGACGAAGTCACCGAACTGGGCCTCCCAGAGGACCAGCGCGTCCGGGCGGGCCAGCGAGTAGCCGTACTCGAAGCCCATGGCCGCGTACTCGGAGAGCAGCGAGTCGTAGACGTTGTAGCGGGCCTGGTCGTCCGACAGGTAGAGCAGCGGGGTGTAGTCCTCGCCCGTCTCCCGGTCGATGAGGACCGCGTGGCGCTGGCCGAACGTGCCGCGGCGGGAGTCCTGGCCGGACAGCCGGACCGGGGTGCCCTCCATCAGCAGCGAACCGAAGGCCAGGGTCTCGCCCATGCCCCAGTCGATGGTGCCCTCGTCGATCATCGCCGCGCGGCGCTGCAGCTGCGGCAGCAGACGCGGGTGGACGGTGACGCCCTCGGGGATGGTGACCTGGGACTCGGCGATCCGCTTGACGACGTCCTGCGAGATCGCGGTGTTCACGGCGACCGGGAACTCCTGCGCGGTCTGCGCGGGCGTCACCGGGGCGCCGGCGGCCGGAGCCGCCGAGGCCTCGCGGACCTCCGCGAAGACCTTCTCCAGCTGGCCCTGGAAGTCCTGGAGCGCCTGCTCGGCCTCTTCCAGGGTGATGTCGCCGCGACCGATGAGGGACTCGGTGTACAGCTTGCGCACCGAGCGCTTCTTGTCGATCAGGTCGTACATCAGCGGCTGGGTGAACGCCGGGTTGTCGGACTCGTTGTGGCCGCGGCGGCGGTAGCAGATGAGGTCGATGACCACGTCCTTGTTGAACGCCTGGCGGAACTCGAAGGCGAGGCGCGCGATGCGGACGACGGCCTCCGGGTCGTCGCCGTTCACGTGGAAGATCGGCGCCTCGATCATGCGGGCCACGTCGGTCGCGTACATGGACGAACGCGAGGACTCCGGGGCGGCGGTGAAGCCGACCTGGTTGTTGATGACCACGTGCACGGTGCCGCCGGTGCGGTAGCCGCGCAGCTGCGACATGTTCAGCGTCTCGGCGACGACGCCCTGGCCCGCGAAGGCCGCGTCGCCGTGGAGCGCGAGCGGGAGGACCGTGAAGTCCGTGCCGCCCTTGTTGATGACGTCCTGCTTGGCGCGGGCGACACCCTCCAGGACCGGGTCGACCGCCTCCAGGTGCGAGGGGTTCGCGACGAGCGAGACCTTGATCTGCTCGCCGTCCAGGCCGGTGAAGGTGCCCTCGGCGCCCAGGTGGTACTTGACGTCGCCGGAGCCGTGCATGGACTTCGGGTCGAGGTTGCCCTCGAACTCGCGGAAGATCTGCGCGTACGACTTGCCGACGATGTTCGCCAGGACGTTCAGGCGGCCGCGGTGGGCCATGCCGATGACGACCTCTTCGAGGCGGGCCTCGGCGGCCGAGTCGATGACGGCGTCGAGCAGCGGGATGACGGACTCGCCGCCCTCCAGGGAGAACCGCTTCTGCCCGACGTACTTCGTCTGCAGGAAGGTCTCGAAGGCCTCCGCCGCGTTCAGGCGGCGCAGGATGCGCAGCTGCTCCTCGCGCTCCGGCTTGGAGTGCGGGCGCTCGATGCGGTCCTGGATCCAGCGGCGCTGCTTCGGGTCCTGGATGTGCATGAACTCGACGCCGGTGGTGCGGCAGTACGAGTCGCGCAGCACGCCGAGGATGTCGCGGAGCTTCATCATCGACTTGCCGGAGAAGCCGCCGACCGCGAACTCGCGCTCCAGGTCCCACAGGGTGAGGCCGTGCTCGGTGATGTCGAGGTCGGGGTGCTTGCGCTGCTTGTACTCCAGCGGGTCGGTGTCGGCCATGACGTGGCCGCGGACCCGGTAGGAGTGGATCAGCTCGAAGACGCGGGCGGCCTTCGTGACGTCGTCGTCGTGCGAGGCGTCGATGTCCCGGTTCCAGCGGACGGGCTCGTACGGGATGCGCAGCGACTCGAAGACGGCGTCGTAGAAGCCGTCCTCGCCGAGCAGCAGGTTCGCGACGATGCGCAGGAACTCGCCGGAGGCCGCGCCCTGGATGACCCGGTGGTCGTAGGTCGAGGTCAGGGTCATGACCTTGGAGATGCCCAGCTTGTTCAGGGTGTCCTGCGAGGTGCCCTGGAACTCGGCGGGGTAGTCCATGGAGCCGACGCCCATGATGACCGACTGTCCGGGCATCAGGCGGGGCACGGAGTGGACGGTGCCCAGGCCGCCGGGGTTGGTGAGGGAGACCGTCACACCGGTGAAGTCGTCCATCGTCAGCTTGCCGACGCGGGCGCGGCGGACGATGTCCTCGTAGGCCTGCCAGAACTCGAAGAAGTTGAGGGTCTCGGCCTTCTTGATGCCGGCGACGACGAGCTGGCGGTCGCCGTTGGGCTTCACCAGGTCGATCGCGAGGCCGAAGTTGATGTGCTCCGGCTTGACCAGGGTCGGCTTGCCGTCCTTCTCCGCGAAGGAGTAGTTCATGGCCGGCATGGCCTTGATCGCCTGCACCATCGCGTAGCCGATCAGGTGCGTGAAGGAGATCTTCCCGCCCCGGGCGCGCTTGAGGTGGTTGTTGATGACGATGCGGTTGTCGAACAGCAGCTTCACCGGGACGGCGCGGACGGACGTGGCCGTCGGCACCTCGAGGGAGGCGTTCATGTTCTTGGCTACGGCAGCCGCCGGGCCGCGGAGCGTCACCAGCTCGGGGCCCGCGGGGGCCTCGGTGGCGGGCGCGGCCTTCTGGGGGGCTACGGCGGAGGGGGCGGGCGCGGCCGGTGCGGCGGCCGGGGCCTGGGAGGTGACAGTCACAGCAGGGGCACCAGAGGGGGTGGCAGGAGCAGGGGCAGGAGCTGACACAGGCGTGGGCGCGGGAGCCGTGGCGGGCGCGGGCGCGGCGCTCGCCGCCCCCGTGGCGGCGTCGGCGACCCGCGGGGCCTGGGCGACGGTGGTGGCGGCCTGTGCGGAGGCGCCGTCCGTCGTCGTCGTGGGCTTCTCCGTACCGGCGGACTTCACCGGAGCGGCGACGCCCCCCGGCTTGTAGTCGGCGAAGAAGTCCCACCAGGCCCGGTCGACCGAGTTCGGGTCCTGGAGGTACTGCTGATAGATCTCGTCGACGAGCCACTCATTGGCACCGAAGCCTGAGGCAGGGTTCTTCCCGCCCTCTGCTGCTTCGGTCGTGGTGCTCGAGTTACTGGGGGACTGTGGCGACACGGCGGCAACCGCCCTCTTCCGCTTCACAAGGTATGGACAGCGGGAATAAAGGCTACGCCTCCTCGGCCGCTGCACGCAGGCCGGGCGGGACTTCCGTCGCGCAGGTCACATCGAACGGCGGGTTTCACCGCCTGGAATGGCGGGAAACAAGTGTGGTTCGGGTAGGGGGCACCGAGGTTGCGGCCCCCATGGCTTCGCACCCCTGACGGACCCCGGGTACGTGTGGCCGAGATCATGTCCTTCCCACTCGAACCCTACGTCAACCCGGAGCCTGCGAGCTGCCCGGAAGCGTGACGAGGATGCGGCAGCCGCGTGACGATTCGGCCACTCCGATCCGCCCGCCGTGCAGCTCCACGGCCCAGCGGGCGATCGCCAGCCCCAGTCCGGTGCCGCCGTCGCCCCCGCGGGCGCTGCCCCGGTTGAACCGCTCGAAGACCCGGTGGCGCTCCGCCTCCGGGATGCCGGGACCCTCGTCCCGTACCTCAAGCACCAGGGCGCCGGGCGCGTCGCCGCCCCGGGCGCGGACCGTGACCCGGCCGTGCGGGGGACTGTGCTTGACCGCGTTGTCGATCAGGTTCGCGACCACCTGGTGCAGGCGCTCGTTGTCCGCGTACGCCCACAGCTCGGGCGGGAAGACGTCCAGGTGCAGGTGCACGTCGTTGCGGGCGTGCCCGCCCGAACCGGAGAGCAGGCCCGGCCGGCCGGCGGCCGCCAGCCGCGACTCCTTCAGCACCCCCGACAGGTACGGCCACACCTCGAAGCGGCGGGCGCGCAGCGGGACCACGCCGTTGTCCACCCGGGACAGGTCCAGCAGGGTCTCCACGAGCCCGCCGAGGCGCTCGGTCTGCTTCAGCATCGTGCGCATGGTCTCGGGATCGGCCGCCGACACCCCGTCCACCACGTTCTCCAGCACCGCCCGCAGCGCGGCGATCGGCGTGCGCAGCTCGTGCGAGACGTTGGCGACCAGCTCCTTGCGGTGCCGGTCCACGGCCTCCAGGTCGTCCGCCATCAGGTTGATGGTGGAGGCCAGGTCGCCCAGCTCGTCGCGGCGCCCGGCCCCGCGCACCCGCCGGGTGTAGTCACCGTGGGATATCGCCCGGGCCACCGTCGTCATGTCGTCGAGCGGGGCCGTCAGACTGTGCGCCACGAACTGCGTGATCAGCATCGAGGCGATCACCGAGAAGACCGTGATGAAGCGCAGCTCGGTGTCGGTGCGCAGGGCCACCAGCAGCAGGCCGGTCGTGATGAAGACCGAGACCACCACGAGCGTGCCCAGCTTGGTCTTGATCGAGAACGGCGAGAAGGGCCGCAGGCTCGCGGTGGGCCGCTGCCCGGGCCGCTGCCACTGTCCGCTCGGCGGGCCGCTCATGCCTGGGCCGGGGTCTCCAGGGCGTACCCGACGCCGTGGACCGTACGGATCCGCTCCGCGCCGATCTTGCGCCGCAGGGCCTTGATGTGGCTGTCGACCGTACGGGTCCCGGACGCGTCGGCCCAGTCCCACACCTCGGCCAGCAGCTGCTCCCGCGAGAGCACCGCCCGCGGGGTCCCGGCCAGGCACACCAGCAGGTCGAACTCGGTCGGCGTCAGGTGCACGTCCTCGGTCTGGACCCGGACCCGGCGCTGCGCGTGGTCGATCTCCAGATCGCCCAGGCGCAGGGTGGCCCCGCGCGGGGTGTGCGCGGCGATCGTGGCCCGCTCCACGCGCCGCAGCAGCACGTGGACCCGTGCGGCCAGCTCGCGCATCGAGAACGGCTTCGTCATGTAGTCGTCCGCGCCGACCCCGAGCCCCACCAGCAGGTCGGTCTCGTCGTCCCGCGCGGTGAGCATCAGCACCGGGACCGGCCGCTGTGCCTGGACCCGGCGGCAGACCTCCAGCCCGTCGAAGCCGGGCAGCATGACGTCCAGGACCAGCAGCTCCGGCAGCCAGCTCTCGGCCGCGGCGACGGCGGCAGGGCCGTCAGCCGCCGTCTGCACCTGGAAGCCCTCGGCGCGCAGGCGGGCCGCGATGGCCTCGGCGATGGTGTGGTCGTCCTCGACGACGAGCACACGCCGCTGGGCGCCGGGTGTCGCCGCGGCGCCGTTGTGTGTGGTGTGTGTCTGTTCCATGTCCGCCCCTGAAGATCCCGCGTGAATGGGGTGCAGCGTAGAGGAGGCACCGGCCTGCGGCTACGTGGGGTTCGGACATGGCATATGTGCTGGAGCGGCGTAAGCGGAATGGTATGTACCGGGTGCCGGACCCCCCACGGGACCGGCACCCGGCGGGCGGGACCGGTCAGGTGCCCCGCCGTCCGCGGCCCTTCAGAGGGCCAGTCCGTGCCCGTGCGGGAAGACCGGGTCGTGGGTGTCGTTCGGCACATCGGGGCGGGAGGCGGCGACCGCTTCCATCGAGCGCGGGAGCTCGAAGGGGAGGCGGCCCTCGGGCACCGCGCGGCCGAAGGCCACGTCCAGCAGGGCGGCGTCGGAGGCGCCGTAGTCGGCGATCAGGGCGGCCGCGCGCTCGGCGATCTCCGGGATGACGGCGGCCCGCTCCAGGTTGATGCAGACCAGGGTCGGGACCCGGTCCAGGAGGGCCAGGATCCCGGCCAGCTCCGGCTCGGGGAAGGCCAGCGAGCCCGAGTGGAAGAACGACTCGAAGGTGTTCTCCCGGGGCTCGTACGGGGTCCGCAGCCGCAGGACGGCCAGGTCCGCGTCGGCCGCTCCGGCGACCACCTCGCCGTACCCGGCGGCGACCGTCTCGTCCACGCCCCGCACGTACAGCCTCGGCCGCCCGCCCAGCGGCAGCAGCCCGTCCGGATTGGTCAGCACGGTCAGGGAGCGGCGCTGGGCGGCGGCGCCCAGCGCCGTGAAGTCGGCCCGGCCCACGGTCTCCGCCGCCACGTCCGGGTCCACGTACGGGTTCTCGAACAGGCCGAGCGTGAACTTCTCGCGCAGCAGCCGGCGTACGGACGCGTCGATCCGGGACTCGGCGACACGGCCCGAGCGGACCAGCTCCACGATGACCTCGGGGCACTGCTCGCCGCCGAACTGGTCGCAGCCGGCGTCCAGGGCGCGGGCCGCCCGCTCGGCCACGCCCAGGTGCTCCAGGCCCCAGGCGCGCGCCGGATGCACCTGCCCGAAGATCGTCGCGTCGTTGAGCAGCCCCCAGTCGGTGCAGACGATGCCGTCGAAGCCGAGCTCCTCCCGGAGCAGCCCGGTGACCACGCCCTTGCTGAAGCCGAAGCCGACCTCCTCCCAGTCCGTGCCCGTCGGCTGGCCGTAGTACGGCATCATCTGCGCGCACCCGGCGGCTATCGCGGCCTTGAACGGCTCCAGGTGGTGCTCGCGCATGCCGCCCGGGTAGACCTGCTCCTTGCCGTGCGCGAAGTGCGGGTCCTCGCCGTCCTTCTGCGGGCCGCCGCCGGGGAAGTGCTTGACCATGGCGGACACCGACCCGGGGCCGAGGGCCGGGCCCTGGAGGCCGCGTACGTACGCCTGGACGAGCCGGCCGGTCAGATCGGCGTCGGAACCGAAGGTTCCGGTCTGGCGGGCCCAGCGCGGCTCGGTCGCCAGGTCGATCTGCGGGTGCAGGGCGACGCGGAAGCCGACGGCGAGGTACTCGCGGCGGACGGTGTCGGCGAACCGGTGGACGAGCTCGGGATCGCCGATCGCGGCCAGGCCCAGGGCCTCCGGCCAGGCGGAGAAGGCGCCGGCGTTGAAGGAGGCGCCGACGTTGTCGGTGAAGGCGTGGCGCGGGTCGGTCGAGAGGGTGACCGGAATGCCGAGGCGGGTGGCCGCGGCCATCTCCTGGACGCCGTTCTGCCACCGGGCCATCTCGCGGGCCCCGTAGGTGCCGAGCAGGTTGAAGTGCGACAGGAAGCGGTCCTCGACCAGCTCGGGCGTGGTGAACGGGAGCATCGAGCCGTCGGTCTCGGTGACCGGGCTGCCGTCCGCGTTCATCATCAGCATCGAGTGGAAGAGCTGGCCGGCCTTCTCCTCCAGTGTCATCCGGGAGAGCAGGTCGGCCACGCGCCGCTCGACGGGGAGGGAGGCGTCCTGGTACTCGGGGATTGCGTTCACGGTGGGGCTCCTGGACTGCGTGACCGGGCGGATCGACGGCGTGGCGTCACGGTAGAGGTGAAAACCTTGTACCCGCTAGGTTTTTGAAAAGTGACCTGGATCACCCTTGGCGAGGGTGGGGAAAGGCGGCGTCTAGGGTGGTGCGCATGGCACGGGACACGGGGCGGGCGGCTTCGGCGGGCGCCGGACGCGGGACCTACGCGGTGGGCGACGCCCGCCGGCAGAAGATCCTCGACACCGCCGTCGAACACTTCGCGCAGTGGGGCTTCCACGCCTCCTCGCTGGCCCGGATCTCAGCCGGCTGCGGGATCACCCAGGGCGGGCTGCTGCACCACTTCCGGGGCAAGGAGGACCTGCTGCTGTCGGTGCTCGCCCAGAGCGAGCGGCACGACGTGGAGCGGCGGTTCGGCGAACCCGCCGCATCGGTCGCCGCGTACTTCACCACCCTCGTGGACCTCGCCGCCGACAACGAACGGCGGCCCGGGATCGTCCGGATGTTCAACACCCTGGTCGGCGAGGCCGCCGACCCCGGCCATCCCGCACACGAGTACTTCGAGCAGCGCTACGCCCGGGTGCTCGGCCACACCCTCGACGTGCTGGAGGCGGGCGTCGCGCGCGGCGAACTGCGCCCGGACGCCGACTGCGAGGCCGCCGGGCGGGAGATCCTCGCCGTCATGGACGGCCTGCAGATCCAGTGGGTCCTGGCGCCCGCCAACGTGGACATGCCGGCCCGGCTGCGCGGGTTCCTGGACCGGCTGCTGCGGGAGCTCTCGGCCGCCCCGGCCGGCGGCGGGCCGGTCTAGCCCGCCGTGAAGGAGGGCAGCGCGTCCACCACCTTGTTCAGGGCCGGCGGCAGCGAGCCCTGGTCGCCCGCCACCTCGTAGCCGCCGTACACGAAGGCGTAGAAGTACCCGTCGTAGACCGTGGGGCCGCCCGTGGCGATCCTGGGCAGGTGGGCGAAGTCCGCCTCCTGGAGGGCGGTGCGCAGCGCGGCGAGCCCGGCCTCCGGCATCGTGCCGGTGCTTTCCGTCTTCGCCTTGGCGTCCAGCCGGGTCCAGGAGCCGTCGCCCTTGACGACGAGGGTGTGGGTCTGGCCGGCGAAACCGCCGCTGCGGGTGACGCGGACCAGGGTCTCGCCGGGGGCGGGCACGCGGCTCGCGGCGGGGCTCGCCGTGGGGCTGGCGGCGGGGCCCGTATCGGAGCCGGAGGTGGTCCCGGCCGGGCTCGGGGCGGCCGCCGTCGAGGTCTTCGGTGGCGCGTCGTCGCCGCCTGTGGAGGCCGCCGGTCCGCACCCCGCGAGCAACGCCGCACTCAGCGCCAGGCCCGCCACCGCTCGTAACGCGCGCACACCCACCTCCGCAGTCACTCCGGTCCAACCCCGAGTATGGAGTCCGCACACCCGTTCCGACAGCTCCCGGAGGCCGACATCAGCCGGATCGCCCCCTGGCGACTGCTGCCGCCGCTGCTCGCCGTGGTCCTCGGCCTCTGGGGCCTGGAGCGGAGCGGCAGCATGTGGCGCGACGAGTCCGTCACCTGGCAGGTGGCCCACCGGCCGCTCGGCGGGATCCGGGAACTGCTGCACGGTGTCGACGCCGTGCACGGCCTGTACTACCTGCTCACGCACGGGGTTTTCCAGCTCTGGGACGGCGGCCTGTGGGCGCTGCGGCTGCCCTCCGTCGCCGCCACCGCGCTCGCGGCCGCCGGGGTGGCCGCCGTCGCCCACCGGCTCGCGGGGGAACGGGCCGCGCTGATCGCCGGATGCGTGTACGCCGTCCTGCCGCCCGTGCAGATGTACGCCCAGGAGGGGCGCTCGTACGCCCTGGTCGCGGCCGCCGTGGTCTGGGCGACGTACCTGATGCTGCGCGAGCGGTGGACCGCGTACACGGTGGTGCTGCTGCTCGGCTGCTGGCTGCACGAGTTCGCCGTGCTGGCCCTGCTCGCCCACGCCTTCACCGCGTGGCGTTCGCGCGGCTGGCGGTGGAGCGCCGGGATCGTGGCGGCCCTGCTGCTGCCGCTGGCCCTGGTGAGCGCCCGGCAGGCCGAACAGCAGCTCGGCTGGCTCGGCCGGCCGAGCTGGCAGGACTGGGCGGCGTACGGGGCGGTGGGCGGCGCGGCCCTGCTGCTCGCCCGGGGAGCCGCGAAGGACCTCGTACGGGTGGCGCTTCCGCTCACCCTGCTGCCGCCCGGGCTGCTGATGGTGATCTCCCTCGTGCACCCCTGGTACGTCGACCGGTACGTGCTCTACGCGCTGGCCGGACCCGCCCTGCTGGCCGGGGCCCGGCTGGCGGCGGCCCGTGGGTGGTGGCCGTGGGTGCTGGCCGGGGCGCTGCTCGTGCCGTTCGGCATCTGGTCGGTGTGGCTGCGTACGCCGGAGAGCCGCAAGGACGACGTCCTCGCGGTGGCCGCCGCGGTCCGGGAACGGGCCCGGCCGGGGGACGCGGTGGTGTTCATGCCCGCGCGCCGGCGCGAGTGGCTGCTCTCCTCGCCCGAGGTCTACGCGCCCCTGCGCGACGTGGCCCTGGAACGGAGCCCGGCGGCCTCGCACAGCCTCCAGGGCACCGAGCTGCCCCCGGACCGGATCCGGGCGGCGCTGCTCGCCTCGCCGCGGGTGATCGCCCTGCTGGACCCGGCCGGGCAGCCGCTGGACCCGTACCCGCGGGAGGCGGCCAAGCGGGACGCGCTGGCCGCCCGCTTCGAACTGTGCTCGCTGACCGGAGTCCGCGGCGCCCGGATCGCGGTGTACGCCCGGCCGGGCACCTGCCCCTGACCCGCCCGGCCGGGCGCCGGGGCCGGTCGAGGAGGATGGGGCGACCCGCGTCGCACAGCCGGAGGTGCCGAATGCCCACGCCCCAGAACGCCGCGCCCCAGAACGCCGCGCCCCAAGGGCCCGTGCCCCACGAGCCCGGGCTTGGAGCGCCGTCCGGGCCGGAGGCCGGGCCGCTGCCTGGGCCGCTGCCCGGGGCGCTGCCTGGGCCGCTGCCTGGGCCGCTCGTCGGGGCGGAGTGGCTGGGCGCGCGGCTGGGGAGGGGAGGGCTCGTGGTCCTCGACGCTTCCGTCGGCGCCCACCGGGGTGCGGAGCGTCGGATTCCGGGGGCGCGTCCCTTCGACCTCGACGGGGCCCTGTCCGACCACGACGCGCCCGCCCCGCACACCATGCCCGGGGCGCGGGCGTTCACCGAGGCCGTGCGGGAGCTCGGCGTGGACGACGCGGACACCGTCGTCGTCTACGACGGCGCCGGGATCTACTCCAGCGCCCGCGCCTGGTGGATGCTGCGCGCCATGGGCTTCGACCGGGTGGCCGTCCTCGACGGGGGACTGCCCGCCTGGACCGCCGCCGGCCTGCCCGTCGAGGCCGCCGGCCCGGCGTACGACGGCCCGCGCGGCTCCTTCACCGCCCGGCCCCGCCCCGGACTGCTGGTCGGCAACGGGGCCGTCGCCGCGGCCCTGGCCGACCCGGCCGCGGCCGTCGTCGACGCCCGCACCCGCGGCCGCTTCGCCGGTACCGCCCCCGAGCCCCGCCCGGGCCTGCGCGGCGGGCACATGCCCGGCGCGGTCAACCTCCCGTTCGGCGAACTGCAAGACCCCGACGGCCTGATGCGGTCGGCCGGGGAGCTCCGCACGGCCTTCGAGGAGGTCGCGGGCGGACGC
This sequence comes from Streptomyces sp. NPDC029164, assembly GCF_055563995.1. Taxonomy (NCBI): domain Bacteria; kingdom Bacillati; phylum Actinomycetota; class Actinomycetes; order Kitasatosporales; family Streptomycetaceae; genus Streptomyces; species Streptomyces sp. NPDC029164. Next base: position 185,118 of record NZ_JBVHWW010000004.1, read on the forward strand.
CGGCGCCTCTACTTCAGCTGCGGCTCGGGGGTGACCGCATGCGTACTGGCCCTCGCCGCCGAGCTCGCCGGGTACGAGGACACGGCCGTGTACGACGGCTCCTGGAGCGAGTGGGGCGTGCCGTCGCCCCTGCGCCCGGTCGCCACCGGCCCGGCCTAGGCCCTGGCCGGGCTTCGGGCGGGGGCCGGGTGGCTGCGCCGCCGGTTGGCTGCGCCGCTCGGGTGGGCTTCGGGTTGGCCGGTTGTGCGGGGCCGGGCGCCGGGTGGCTGCGCCGCTCGGGCCGGGAGGTACGAGGGGGGCTGGTTGTGCCGGGGCCGGGCGCGCGCCGGGGCGTCTCCTCGGGCGCCGAACGTGACGAGGGGTCGGAGAGCGGAGCCCCGTAGCGTTCGGCGCCCTGCGGGGATCACCCCGACACACACCCGACCCCGGCCCAACCGGCCCGGCTGCTACCCCAACACCTGCGACCCTTCCGCCCTGTTGCACCATCCAGCCCCGCCGCACTACTCCAGCCCCGCCGGCGTTTGAGGCGCGGGGCCCGGGGCGGAGCCCGGTCTTTGAGCCGCACCGTCCAACTCCGCCGCACCCTCTCCAGCCTCGCCGCACCATCCAGCCCCTCCGGCGTTTGAGGAGCGGGGGGCGGGGCGGAGCCCCGGCAGTGGGGCCGCACGGCTGGTCCCGGGGCGGGGGTTAACCCCACCCGGGTCCGGGTACCGGCACCATCGGCCCGGCGGCGCCGGCGCGCCAGGATCGTTCCATGACTTCTCACGCCACGTCACGCCGTCTCGCCCGCAGCGCGGTTGCCGTCCTCGGAACCGGATTCCTGCTGGCCGGCTGCTCCTTCTCGGACGGACCGAAGAAGACGGCGACCGCCGACACCACGGTCACCGAGGCGGTCGCGGCGGTCGAGGTCACGGACACCCGGGCCGGCTCGATCGAGGTCACCCCGGGGACAGGGCCCGGCGTCACGGTCCGCCGTACCGTCCACTACCGGGGCGACACCGCCCCCACCCCCGGCCAGCGGGTCAGCGCGGGCGTGCTCACCTTCTCCCACGGCTGCTCCGGCAGCTGCTACGTCGACTACCGCCTGGAGGTCCCGGCCTCCGCCAAGGTCAAGCTGGAGAGCAGCAGCGGCCGCATCACCGTCACGGGCGTGGCCGCCGCCGAGGTCGAGGCTGACTCCGGCGACGTCCGGGCCGAGCGCATCGCGGGCCCGCTGAAGATCCGTACCTCCTCGGGCGACATCACCGCGGCCGGCCTGTCCGGCCCGAGCGCGGACGTCCGCTCGGACTCCGGCGACGCCCGCGTGGACTTCACGGCGGCCCCCTCCTCGGTGCTCGCCGAGACCTCATCGGGCGACGTCACGCTGAAGGTCCCGCACGCCCCGTACCGGTTCGCGGTCTCCAGCACCTCCGGCGCCCGCGACATCGGCATGACCGAGGACCCCACCGCCACCTCCCGCCTCTCCGCGAAGACCACCTCGGGCGACGTCCGCATCTCCGCCGTGTGACGCGGGCCGCGAGGGCTTCAGCCGGGCGTCAGGTCCGTTGCGTCGGCGTAGCCGATGGCTGCTGCCTCCCGGGCGACCTGCGCCATGTCCGCTCCGGAGTTCAAGCTGGTGATGAGCCCGCTGGTGAGCGGCTGCCGTGCGTAGACGTGGCGGATGGCGTGCCTCGACGTATGCCCGAACACTGCGGGGACGAGTCCACGACGCCCGGCCAAGGACCGTCGTCGACATAGGGGCATCCCGACGACGGGGACATCGGGAAGCCTCTGGGCAACGTCGTGGACCGTCATGCACGTTCATCCAAGCGGGTGGCTTTGACACCCGCCCGGTCGCAGGCCGGGCTCGCCTTCGCGGGCGACCCCGCGTCTGTTCGCCGTCGGCGAACGAGGGTTGGGGAACATTGGGCGGCGCACATGCATTGAGTCGGCATAGCTCAACTTCACTGCCGGAGGGAAGATCATGGCTTCGACGTCCGCCACACTCACTCTGCCCGTGCTGCCGCTCGACGACGAGGTCGTGCTGCCCGGAATGGTCGTGCCGCTGGACCTGTCCGACGCCGAGGTGCGCGGTGCCGTGGAGGCGGCCCAGGCCGCGGCGGGCACCGGGAAGCCGCGGGTGCTGCTCGTGCCGAGGATCGACGGGAAGTACGCCGCGACGGGTGTGCTCGGGACGGTCGAGCAGGTGGGGCGGCTCTCCGACGGGGACCCCGGGGCGCTCATCCGCGGCCGCGGGCGGGTCCGTATCGGCGCCGGGACCACCGGACCCGGGGCCGCGCTCTGGGTCGAGGGCGAGACCGTGGACGAGCACGTGCCGGACCCGCTGCCGGGATCCGTGGCCGAGCTCGTCAAGGAGTACAAGGCCCTCGCCACCAGCTGGCTCAAGAAGCGCGGCGCCTGGCAGGTCGTGGACCGGGTCCAGCAGATCGAGGGCGTGTCCGCGCTCGCGGACAACTCCGGGTACTCGCCGTTCCTGACCCTCGACCAGAAGGTCGAACTGCTGGAGACCGCCGATCCCGTCGCCCGCCTCAGGCTCGCGATCAAGGCACTCAGCGGCCACCTCGCCGAGCAGGACGTGGCCGAGTCCATCGCCAAGGACGTCCAGGACGGCGTCGACAAGCAGCAGCGGGAGTTCCTGCTCCGGCGGCAGCTGGAGGCCGTGCGCAAGGAACTGCGCGAGCTGAACGGGGAGAAGGACGGCGAGGAGTCCGACGACTACCGGGCCCGCGTCGAGGCCGCCGACCTGCCCGAGAAGGTACGGGAGGCCGCCCTCAAGGAGGTCGAGAAGCTGGAGCGGGCCAGCGACCAGAGCCCCGAGGGCTCCTGGATCCGCACCTGGCTGGACACCGTGCTGGAACTTCCCTGGAACGAGCGCACCGAGGACCGGTACGACATCCGGGGCGCCCGGGCGGTGCTGGACGCCGAGCACGCCGGCCTGAGCGACGTGAAGGACCGCATCACCGAGTACCTCGCCGTGCGCAAGCGGCGTTCCGAGCGCGGCATGGGCGTCATCGGCGGCCGCCGCGGCGGGGCCGTGCTCGCGCTCGTCGGGCCGCCCGGCGTCGGCAAGACCTCCCTCGGGGAGTCCGTCGCCCACGCCATGGGCCGCAAGTTCGTGCGCGTCGCCCTCGGCGGCGTACGGGACGAGGCCGAGGTCCGCGGCCACCGCCGGACCTACGTCGGCGCCCTGCCCGGCCGCATCGTCCGGGCCATCAAGGAAGCCGGTTCGATGAACCCGGTGGTCCTCCTCGACGAGATCGACAAGGTGGGCTCCGACTTCCGCGGCGACCCGGCGGCCGCCCTCCTGGAGGTCCTGGACCCGGCGCAGAACCACACCTTCCGGGACCACTACCTGGAGGTGGAGCTCGACCTGAGCGACGTCGTCTTCCTGGCCACCGCCAACGTCCTGGAGGCCATCCCGGAGGCACTCGCCGACCGGATGGAGCTCGTCCGCCTCGACGGCTACACCGAGGACGAGAAGGTCGTCATCGCCCGCGACCACCTGCTGCCCCGTCAGCTGGAGCGCGCCGGCCTCGGCGCCGACGAGGTGGTCCTGGAGGAGGACGCCCTGCGCAGGCTGGCCGGGGAGTACACCCGCGAGGCGGGCGTCCGCACCCTGGAGCGGTCCCTCGCCCGCCTGCTGCGCAAGGTGGCCTCCCAGCACGAGCTGGGGGAGCGGGAACTGCCCTTCAGCATCGGCGCGGACGACCTGCGGGGGCTGATCGGTCGCCCGCACCACGTGCCGGAGTCCGCCCAGGACCCGGCCGAGCGGCGCACCGCCGTCCCCGGCGTGGCCACCGGCCTCGCGGTGACCGGTGCGGGCGGCGACGTGCTGTTCGTCGAGGCCTCGCTGGCCGACCCTGAGACGGGCGCGGCCGGCCTGACCCTCACCGGCCAGCTCGGCGACGTCATGAAGGAGTCGGCGCAGATCGCGCTGAGCTTCCTGCGCTCGCACGGCGCGGAACTGGAACTCCCGGTCGCCGACCTGAAGGACAGGAGCGTGCACATCCACTTCCCGGCGGGCGCCGTGCCCAAGGACGGCCCGAGCGCCGGCATCACGATGACGACCGCGCTCGCCTCGCTGCTCTCCGGACGGCAGGTGCGCACCGACGTGGCCATGACCGGCGAGGTCTCGCTGACCGGGCGGGTCCTGCCGATCGGCGGGGTCAAGCAGAAGCTGCTGGCCGCGCACCGGGCCGGGCTGACCACCGTGATCATCCCGAAGCGGAACGAGGCCGACCTGGACGACGTCCCGGCGGAGGTGCTGGAGGGGCTGGAGGTGCACCCGGTGACGGACGTGCGCCAGGTGCTGGAGCTCGCTCTGGCACAGGCGGAGCTGGAGGTCACCGCCGCGGCCTGACCGGGGGCCGCACGGCCCGCCGGCCACCCCACCGCCCGCCTGTCTCATGCCCTCGCACGGCCCGGCTCCCCGCTCCGGCGGGGTCCCGGGCCGTCGGCACACCCGCTGCGAAATACTGGCCCCTCACCCACCGGGGTGCCACACACCATCGAAGGAGCGGGACGTGCACGGGAGCGAAGACCAGGAGTTCCTTGCCCTGGAGCGGGAGCTGTCCGTCTTCCTCCGGCGCGCCCGCGCCTCCTCAGGCGAGATGGCCCGCGAGCTCCACCCCGAGCTGGAGCCCGCCGCGTACGGACTCCTCGTACGCCTGGAGGCAGCCGGCCGGCAGCGGGCCACCGAGCTCGCCGCCTACTTCGGCGTCGGCAAGGCCACCATGAGCCGGCAGCTGCGGGCCCTGGAGGTCCTGGGCCTGGTGGCACGCGAGCCGGACCCCGCCGACGGCCGGGCCTTCCTGGTCGGGCTCACCGAGGAGGGCCGCGAGCGGTTCCTGCGGGTACGGGGCGCACGGCGCGAGCAGTACATGCGCAAGCTCGCCGACTGGGACCGCGGCGAGGTGGCGGAACTGGCCCGGCTGCTCAACCAGTTGAACGCGGGCGCCGAGTAAAACGGGCTCCGCCCCGCCGATTGGGACGGGGCCGTGCCGGGGCGACCCCGCAGGACGCCCTTGGCCTGGCCGGCCGGAACGCAGCGGCCCCGGAGCCGATGCCCGCCGGGGCTCCGCCCCGCACCCCGCGCCTCAATCGCCGGCGGGGCTGGAGTGGTGCGGCGGGCCTGGAGTGGTGCGCGGGGCCTTGGATGGTGCGGCTCCGCCGCCGGGGCTCAGCCCCGCACCCCGCGCCTCAATCGCCGGCGAGGCTGAATTTTGGTGCGGCGAGGCTGGGTGGTGCGGCGAGGCTGGGTGGTGCGGCAAGGCCGAAGGGTGCGGCTCAAAGATCGGGGCTCCGCCCCGGACCCCGCGCCTCAATCGCCGGCGAGGCTGAATTTTGGTGCGGCGAGGCTGGGTGGTGCGGCAAGGCCGAAGGGTGCGGCTCAAAGATCGGGGCTCCGCCCCGGACCCCGCTCCTCAAACGCCGGAGGGGCTGAATTTGTGCGGCGGAGGCTGAGTTTGGTGCGGCGAGCTGGATGGTGCCGAGGGTCGCAGGGGTTGGGGTAGCAGCCGGGCCGGTTGGGACGGGGTCGGGTGTGTGTCGGGGTGTCCCCGCAGGGCGCCGAACGCAACAAGGCCGATCTCTCCGACCCCTCGTCACGTTCGGCGTCCGAGGAGACACCCCGGCGCGCGCCCGGCCCCGGCACAACCGGCCCCCACCGCACCCGGCCCGAGCGGCGCAGCCACCCGGCGCCCGGCCCCGGCACAACCGGCCCCCACCCCACCCCACCCCACCCCACCCCACCCCGGCCCCCGCCCAAGCGGCGCAGCCGACCGGCGTCCGGCCCCTGCACAACCGGCCCAAGCGGCGCAGCCAACCCGCAGGCGACAGGCCTAGAGCTCCGCGTACACCGCCGAGGCGTCGTCGTGCCGCTTGTAGCGGGCCGGCGGCCGGGACGGGTCGGACTCGATGGCGCGGACCCGGCCGATCAGGCCCTCCGCGCCCTCCTTGCGCAGCACCGCCAGGCACTCGGCCCAGTCGCCCTCCCCGAACGTGTCCGTCCACCGGCTCGCCCCGTCCGTGAGCGCGGCCACCGCCCGCACCTGCCCGCGCGGGGTGCGCCCGGTCACCGCCCGGGCCGCCACCGCGGGGTCCGCGGCGGCGGTGAAGAAGCCGCCCTCCGCGTTGCGCAGCCCGTCCGTCGACGCCACCGAGCGCAGCACCTCCCGCGGCACCCGGTCCAGCCGGTCGTCGAGCACCGCCGTCACCCCGCCCCCGGGCGCCTGGAGGAGCAGTACGGAATCCGAGAGCACGAGGTGTTCCACGTACGCCTCGTCCCAGCGGACCACGACGACCGCCGCCTGCGGCGTCCGCACGTGAGAAAGGTCACACGTGTCGCGGTGGGCGTCGGCCGTGGCGCGGACGGACTCGGCCAGGATCCGGTCCAGCGGCATGTCCCGCCGCGATCCGGACAGTTCGGTCAATCGGCCGCCGAGCCGGGCCGCGAACCACGGAACCCCGTGCACGCAACCGTCCTCTCCGCTCGGCGGCGTGACCCCGTCCAGGGCCACCAGGACACCGCCGCCCGAGGCGGGGATCGCGGCCGACACCCAGTCCTCATTGGGGCGTTCTTCGTTGCCGGGGACCGAGGCGAGATCGATGCGCATGCCACCATTCTGCCGCGCGACAGCCCCGCGCACGCGCAGGTCCGTACCAAAACGGAACGGGGCGGGCGGGCCCGTACGCGGCCCTCCGGCGGCGGGCCGCAAGGGCCCGGGCGGGGCGCCGGCACGCGGGCGGACATGTGGGCGGGCATCCTGCCAAAGGCCGTATCGATCTTTCAACCACCTGTCCACGGCAGCGCTCTGGGGCAGGCTGCCCGAGTTGGTTGCCAACTCATCCGTGATGTTCACTCGTTCGAGTGGCCGGGTGGGCGATGTGCGGCTCTCTCCCCAACACGCTGCAAAGGTCTGAGGCGGTACGAGGGGGCAGGGGGCGTTTACTTGTTGACCGGCCGTTACCTCGGCCACACGAGTAGACGAGCACAAGCACACGTACAGGATTGCGAGCACCGGTGCAGAAGAAGCGGTCTCGAAAATGGGGGCACCTCCCGGCGGTAGCCGGGGGAGGCACCGCCGCCGACGGCCCGGCCCCCGCAGGACGCCGCGTCCGCGTGCGCCGCAGGCTGGTCATCGGCGTCGCCGTCGCCGGCCTCACCGTCCTCGCGGCAGGCACACCCTCCGTCGTCACCGCCGCGAGGGAGCTGAACGACTCCCAGCGGCTGGTCACCCTCGCGGAGCAGACCGGGCAGATCCTCACCGTCGCGCACGTCCTCGCCGACGAGCGTGACGCCGTGGTCGAGTACGCCGCCAAGGGCCGCCCCGGCGCCGCCAAGGGCGCCCTCCAGGAACGCATCCTGCGCACCGACCGGCAGATCGCCGAGGCCGCGACCGAGGTCGACGAGACCCTCGGCACGGCCCTCGCCCGCGTCGCGGCCGTCCGCACCGAGGCCATCGACGGCAAGGGCACCGCCCTCGCCGCCCACCAGGCCTACACCGGCGTCCTCACGGAACTCCTCGCCCCGGGCGACCGGCTCGCCGAGCAGACGCCGCCGCGCGCCGAGGCCGCCCTCACCACCACCCGCCCGCTCGCCCCGCTGGGGCAGGCCGTCGAACAGGCCTCGGCCACCCGTGGACTGCTGCTCGCCGCGCTGGCCGTCCCCCGCGGCGACCAGCCCCCGGGCTCGGCCGCGGTCGACGAACTCACCACCGCCGCCCAGCGTTCGCGCGTACGGGAACTGGCCGCACTGGACGACTTCGCGCGGGCCGCGCGGCCCGACGTGCGCCAGACCCTCACCGCCACCGTCACCGGCCCCGAGGTCAAGACGGCCGACGACTTCCTCAAGCGGCTCACCGACCGGCCCACCCTGACCCCGGCCGACCGCAAGACCGACGGGGCCGCCGTCGGCAGCGCGCTCACCGCACGCATCGACCGGATGCGGACCGTCGAGGCGACCCTCGCGGGCCAGCGGGCCTCCGCCCTGACCTCCCTGCGCGACGACGACGTGACCCGGCTGGAAACCCTGGTCGCCCTGCTGGGCCTGCTGTTCCTGGTCGCCGTCGGCGTCTCGACCGCCGTCGCGCGCTCGCTGACCCGGCCGCTGTCCGTGCTGCGGCGCGGCGCGGCACGCCTGGCGACGCCGGAGGGCTCGGTGGAACCGGTGCGCTTCACCGGCCGCAACGACGAGTTCGCCGAGGTCGTACGGCACCTGAACGCGGTCCGCGACCAGACGGTCTCCCTGCACACCCGGATCGCCGGGCTCGACGCCGACCGCCGCCGGATCATCGGCCGCAACGAGGCGCTGACCGCCGGCCGGGACGTGCTGGAGGAGGAGCTCGGGAAGCTGCGGGCGGGGCTGGAGGAGCACCGCCGCGTCATGTCGACGACCTCCGTCTCGCTGTCGCTGCGGACCCTGGGCCTGGTCGAGCGCCAGCTCGTGGTCATCGAGGAACTGGAGTCCAAGGAACAGGACCCGGACCGGCTCGCGACCCTGTTCAAGCTCGACCACCTGGCGACCGTGATGCGCCGCCACAACGAGAACCTGCTGGTCCTCGCGGGCCAGGAGCACGGCCACGGGCAGGTGCTGCCGGTACCGCTGGTCGACGTGATGCGGGCCGCCGTCAGCGAGATCGAGCGCTACGAGCGGGTCGACCTCGCCGCGCTGCCCTCGTACACCCAGGTCGCGGGGCACGCGGCCGACGACCTCTCGCACGTGCTGGCCGAGCTGCTGGAGAACGCGACGACGTTCTCGCCGCCGGACGTCAAGGTGAAGGTGTCCGGCTGGACGCTGGACTCCGGTGACGTGGTGCTGTCCGTCGTGGACGAGGGCATCGGGGTCACGGGGGACCGGCTGGAATCGCTGAACTCCCGGCTGTCCACGCCCGAGGCGTACGACGAGGAGCCCGAGGCCGAACACGGCCTGGGCCTCGGCCTGTACGTGGCCGGACGCCTCGCGGCGCGGCACGGGGTCACCGCGGAACTGCGCGCCGGGCGGCACGGCGGGACCGAGGCCCTGGTGGTCGTCCCGGCGGCGCTGCTGCCCGCCACCCCGCCGGTCTCCCCGGTCCACACCCTGGCCACGCCGGGCGCACCCGCGCTGCGCCTTCCGGGCGTGATCGCGGAGGCCAACGAGAACACCCTCCCGCCCCGCCGCCGAGGCACCCACGCCGCCCCGGACCCCACCGCCGACGCCACCACCGCTGCCGCGGAGCCGGAAGTCGACGCTTCCGACGCCGCCGTGGCCTCGGCCGACACGGAGCCGGAGCCGGCCTTCCGCGTGCCCGCCACCACGGTGGCCCCGGTGACCCTGGCCGAGGCCCTCGCGGGCCCCGCCCTCCCGGCCACGGCCGAGGCTGACCTGCCCCCCGCCGACCAGATCTTCACGGCCGCACCCCCGTCAGGCGACACCTCCGCGGAGCCGGACCTCACGGAGGAGCCCCCCGCGGGCCAGGTGCCCGCGGACCAGGTGCCCGCGGACCAGGTCTTCACCGCCGAGCCCCCGGCAGGGGATGCCTCCGCGGAGCCGGACTTCACGGCCGAGCCCCCGGCAGAGCAGGTGCCCGCGGACCAGGTCTTCACCGCCGAGCCCCCGGCAGGGGATGCCTCCGCGGAGCCGGACTTCACGGCCGAGCCCCCCGCGAGGGACCCGGCAGGGCAGGTGCCCGCGGACCAGGTCTTCACGGCCGAGCTCCCCGCCGCGGACCCGGCAGGGCACGTGCCCGCGGACCAGGTCGTCACCGCCGAGCCCCCCGCAGGGGATTCGGCAGGGGACCCGGCGCCCGAGGCCGTCTCCGACCCCCACTCCCACTCCCACGCCCCCGCCGAAGGCAACTGGGTTCCCCGGCAGGGCAGTCACCCCGCCGACCCCGACCCCGGCCCCGGCCCCGCCGACGCCGTCACCGACAAGGGCCTGCCGAAGCGGACCCCGCGCACCGTCACCGCCGGGCGCGCGGACGACGTACGGCCGCCCGAGCCACCACGCCGGATCGACGCCGACGAACTCCGGCGCCGGCTCGGCGGTTTCTACCAGGGAGCCCAGGACGGGCGACGCGTCGTCGCCGCCGAGCTCGCCCAGGACAACGCGCAGGACCAGGGGCAGGGGCACAGCAAGACCGACCAGGGGGACACCGCACAGGAGGCACGCACATGACCGCGCCCAGTACGTACGGACCGAGCACCCAGGCCCGCAATCTGCAATGGCTGCTGACCAACCTGGTCGAGGAGGTCCCCGGCGTCAACTCCGTCGCCGTCGTCTCCTCGGACGGGCTGCTGCTCCTGTCCTCCGACCCCGCAACGGGCGGCGCGGCCGATGCACAGACCAAAGCCGGGCCGAAGGGCCCGCGCGGCGCGTCCGCCGACCTCGCCACCATCGTGTCCGGCCTCGGCAGCCTCACCTCCGGCGCCGCGGACCTCATGGAGAGCGGCTCCGTCAAGCAGACCATGGTGGCGATGGAGCACGGCTCCGTCTTCGTCATGTCCATCAGCGACGGCTCACTGCTGGGCGTGCACGCCACCCCCGACTGCGACATGAGCGTCGTCGCCTACCACATGGCGCTGTTCGTCGGCCGCGCCGGCCACGTCCTGACCCCCGAAGTCCGCAGTGAGCTGCGCCAGTCGATGGAGAACACCCCGTGAGGAGTACGGCCTCCGACCGGCTGCCGATACGCGGCGCCGACCGCCGCCCCGCCCGCGTCCGCCCGTACTCCCTCACGGGCGGCCGCACCCGCTTCACGCAGGTCCTGAACGTCGAGACCTTCGTCGCCACCCTGGAGACCAAGGCCTCGGAGCCGCAGAAGCCCGACCGCATGCCCGAGATGCCCGCCATCGTCGAGGTCTGCCGCCGCATGCGCACGATCGCCGAGATAGCCGCGCTGCTGAAGCTGCCGCTCGGCGTGGTCCGCGTGCTCGTCAGCGACCTCGCGGACCAGGGCCGGATCCGGGTCTACGGGACCGGCCACGGCACGGGCCGCCCCGAACGCGCGCTGCTCGAAAGGGTGCTCAGTGGTCTTCGCCGTCTCTGATCAGCCGCTGCCGCCGGCCGTGGACGACGAGCCCGTCCAGCCCTGGCAGTACGACCGTTCCCGCGCCCCCGTCGCCGTCAAGGTGCTGGTCGCAGGTGGCTTCGGTGTCGGCAAGACCACCTTCGTCTCCTCCGTCTCCGAGATCACCCCGCTGCGCACCGAGGCGGTGATGACCCAGGCCGGCGTCGCCACCGACGACCTGTCCGGCACCCCGGACAAGAACACCACCACCGTCGCGATGGACTTCGGCCGCGTCACCCTCGACGACGACCTCGTCCTCTACGTGTACGGGACCCCGGGCCAGAAGCGGTTCTGGTTCATGTGGGACGACCTGGTGCGCGGGGCCATCGGCGGGCTCGTGCTCGCCGACACCCGCCGGCTGCGCGACTGCTTCCCGGCCCTCGACTACTTCGAGACCTGCGGGCTCCCGTACGCCGTCGCCGTCAACCACTTCGAGGGCTCGCCGTCGTACGAGCCCGAGGACGTGCGCGAGGCGCTGAGCGTCCCGCCCCACGTGCCCGTCGTGATCATGGACGCGAGGCGCCGGCACACCGTGGTCGAATCCCTGCTGGCCCTGGTGGGCCACGCGCTCGACACCACTCCCGAATAGCCCCGCGGGCCCGCACGCCCGTAGCCCCGTACCCCGAATCGAGAACGTGAGATGCGCAAGATACTCGTCGTCGGAGCCGGCCAGTCCGGTCTCCAGCTCGCCCTCGGCCTCCAGTCGAAGGGGTACGAGGTCACCCTCATGTCCAACCGGACGGCGGACGAGATCCGCACCGGCCGGGTGATGTCGACGCAGTGCATGTTCGACACCGCGCTCCAGCACGAACGCGACCTCCAGATCAACTTCTGGGAGCAGCAGGCCCCGAGGATCGAGGGCCTCGGCGTCTCCGTCGCCGCCCCCGACGCCGGCCGCGCCGTCGACTGGCTGGGCCGCCTCAAGGGGTACGCGCAGTCCGTCGACCAGCGCGTGAAGATGGCCGGCTGGCTGGACACGTTCGCGCAGCGCGGCGGGCAGCTGGTCATCCACGGCGCGTCCGTCGCCGACCTCGACTACTTCTCCCGTACGTACGACCTGGTGCTGGTCGCCGCCGGCAAGGGCGAGCTGGTGTCGATGTTCGGGCGGGACGCGGCGCGCTCCCCGTACGACGCCCCGCAGCGCGCGCTGGCCGTCTCGTACGTGCACGGGCTCGGGCCGCGCGCCGAGCACCCGGAGACGGAGGCCGTGCGCTGCAACCTGGTCCCGGGCGTGGGCGAGCTGTTCGTGATGCCGACCCTGACCACCTCGGGCCGGGCGGACATCCTGTTCTGGGAGGGCCTCCCGGGGGGCCCGCTGGACGTCTTCAACGGCATCAAGGACCCTGCGGATCACCTGGCGCTCACGCTGGAGCTGATGGAGAAGTTCACGCCGTGGGAGTACGCGCGGGCGACGAAGGTGGAGCTGACGGACGCGGGCGGGACGCTGGCCGGGCGTTACGCGCCGATGGTCCGCAATCCGATCGGGCGGCTGCCCGGCGGCGGGCTGGTGCTGGGCGTCGCGGACGTGGTCGTCGCCAACGATCCGATCACCGGGCAGGGCTCGAACTCCGCCGCCAAGTGCGCGGCCTCGTACCTCTCCTCGATCCTGATGCACGGGGACAACCCGTTCGACGAGGCGTGGATGAAGGCGACCTTCGACAAGTTCTGGTTCACCACGGGCAAGCCGGTGACCCAGTGGACCAACGCCATGCTGGGCGTCCCGCCGGAGCACGTGCTCAACCTGATCGGCGCGGCCGGGCAGCTGCAGCCGGTGGCGGATCGATTCGCCAACGGCTTCGACAACCCTGCCGACTTCGACGCGTACTTCTACGACCCCGAGGACGCGGCGGACTACCTGGCGGAGGTCGCCTCGTCGGTGGCGTCCTCTTCGGCGGCCGCCTCCGAGGCCGCCTCCGAGGCCGCCTCCGAGGCCTCCTCCGCGGGCGCAGCCGCGGGTGCCTCCTCCGACGAGTAGCCGGTGTCGTCGTCCCCCGCCGTGCCCGTCGCACCCGCCCCGGGCAGGGCCGGGGGAGTGAACTCCGCGAGCGGGGTGCCGCCGGGGTCCGGGCGCACCGCGCCGAGGAGCGGATTCGCGGCGAGGGGCGAGACCTTCACCTTCGCCCCCGGCCGCGGCGCCTGGATCACCTTGCCCCCGCCCACGTACAGGGCCACGTGCGTGGCCTTGGGGAAGTACACCACCAGGTCCCCCGGGCGGAGCTGGTCCAGCGGCACCTTCGGCAACTGCGCCCACTGCTCCTGGCTGGTCCGCGGGATGGTGCGGCCTGCGTGCGCCCAGGCCTGCGAGGTGAGCCCGGAGCAGTCGAAGGACGCGGGGCCCTCGGCGCCCCAGACGTACGGTTTGCCGATCTGGGCCGCCGCGTAGGTGAGGGCGGCCCCGCCGGCCGCCGTGGGGGTGCCCGTACGCGTGGGGAGCCGGCCCGAGTCCAGCAGATCGCGCTGCGCGGCCGCGGTGTTCTTGTCCTCCTGCGCCCCGAGCCGGGTCAGCTGCTCGGGGGTCAGTGCGGCGAGCACCCGCTCGACCTCCTTGAGCCGCGCCGCGACCTCGTCCTTGTGGAGCTTCTGCCGCGCCGCCAGGGCCTGCCGGGTGTCCAGCGCCTTGCGAGCCCGTACGGCGAGCTCGTCGGCCTTCTTCTCGCCCCGCGCGAGCCGGTTCAGTACGCCGGCCCGCCGCGTGCCCTCGCGGGCGGTGAGCCGACGCTGGTCCAGGGCGGCCTGGGGGGTGCCGGCGAGCAGCATCCGGGCGTAGGGGGACAGGCCCCGGGTGCCCTGGTACTGCTCCCGGGCCAGTTTCCCGACCAGGCTCCGCTCGGAGTCGAGGGCGGTACGGGCCCGGCCGAGGTCGTCGGCGCGCTGCCGCTCCTCCTCCTGGCCCGCCTTGAGGGCGACTTCGGTGGCGTTGTACGCCTCGGTGGCCTCCTCGGCCTTCTGGTAGAGCCCCTGCAGGCGGGTGAGCAGGACCCCGACGGACTCCGCCCCGGGCTGGGCGGGCTCGGCGCCGGCCCGTGGGAGCGGACCGGCGACGAGGAGCACCGCGGCGATGCAGGCGGCGCGAAACGGCCGATGTGACATGGGATCACCTCCGAGGCGGCCGATGCTGCCACGCCCGGTATGACAAATCGCCCAACGGAGCGGCCGGTCGCGGGCCGGCCACCCGGTTGGGGGAGCCGGCCGCGGTCGCGCCCACGCGGGTCTCCCGTCGCGGGGTCACCCGCCCGGGGTCAACGGCGGAGCGCCTCGGCCGGCTGGATGCTCGCGGCGCGCCATGCCGGATAGAGCCCGGCGAGGAGACCCGTGACCAGGCCGATCGCCGGGGCCGCGGCGACCGTTCCCAGGTGGATGACCGGGGTCCAGTCGCGGGCGACGGCGACACCCACGACGGTCATGGTGCCCAGGGAGGTGCCGACCAGGCCGCCGAGCGTGCCCAGGGCGCCGGACTCGGCGAGGAACTGGACCGTGACGTGCCGGCCCCGCGCGCCCAGCGCACGGCGCAGACCGATCTCGCCCGTGCGCTCCAGGACGGCGACCAACGTGGTGTTGGCGATGCCGACCGCTCCGATCACCAGACAGATGGTGGCCAGCAGCAGGAACAGCTGATTGAGGTCGGAGGTGACGCTGCCGCGCAGTGTCCTGGGGTCGGGCGGCGGGATCGCCTTGAGGTACTCGGGGTGGTCGGGGCGCAGGGCGAGGGCCGCTTCTCCGGCGACCTGGGTGGCCGCTCCCAGCTCGGTGGAGACCAGCATCCTGGCGCGGTTGCCGGCGCCGGGCCCTCCCCAGATCTTCTCCGCCGCCTTGGAGGGGATGACCACGGAAAGCAGGAGGTCGGCCTTCCGGTCCACGTCGTCGACGATGCCGATGACGGTGAAGGGCTGCCCCTCGATGAACACGGCGGGGGCGGTCTCCAGGGTGGTGATGCCGAGACGGGAGGCCATGCCGGAGCCGATGACGGCGACCTGTTCACCGCGGTCTCCGGCGAAGCGGTCGAAGGTGCGGCCGGACTTCAGCCGGGTCCCCGCCGCCTCCAGGACGCCGGGGGAGGCGGCCACCACCTGCATCTGCTGGGCGGGCGCGTCGACCCCCGGGGGTGCGGAGCGGACCGAGGCCCCGTGCAGGGAGACGGTCCAGTACACCCCCGCCGCCTTGACCCCGTTGAGGGCGCCGACGCGGAGGTCGGCATCGGGCGGGAAGGCGTTCGGGGTGATGACACCCGAGGTGGCGTCGCCCGCTCCCGCGGTGTCCTCGACGTTGACCTCGGTGGCCGTCAGCTCGTTGAACCGGGCGTCGATCTGCGAGGACGTGGTCGCGGTCAGCCCGAGGATGGCCACGAAGGTGCCCACGCCGAGGATCGTGCCCAGAGCGGTCAGCGCCGATCGGGCCGGTCGCTGCAACACCCCGGCGAGGGACTCGGACAGCAGGTCGGCTGCGGCGAATCGGGACGGGGGGACCAGACGGTCGCGGCGGCGGGGCATCGCTCTCCCTCTCATGTGCCCACCCGCACCGTCTCGCTCAGCACACCGTCGCGAATGGAGACGGTCCGCTGCCCCCGCCGCGCCACCTGAAGGTCATGGGTGATGACGAGGATGGTCATCCCGTCCGCGTGCAGCTCGTCCAGGAGTTCCAGGATCGAGCCCGCGGTGACGGTGTCCAGGTTCCCCGTCGGCTCGTCGCACAGCAGCAGGGAGGGGGCGGCCACCAGCGCGCGGGCGATCGCGACCCGTTGCCTCTCGCCGCCGGACAGCCGTGTGGGCAGCGCGTCGATGCGGTGCTCCAGGCCCACGCGGACCAGGGCCGCACGGGCGCGGCGGCCGCGCTCCTTGCGCGGGGTGCCGTTGTAGACCATCGCCAGCATCACGTTCTCCAGCGCCGAGCGGTGCGGCAGCAGGTGGAACGCCTGGAAGACGAACCCGATCCGCTGCCCGCGCAGCGCGGTGCGGTCCGCGTCCCGCAGGGTCCCGGTGTCGATGCCGTCGAGCAGGTAGCGGCCCGAGGTGGGTGCGTCGATCATCCCGACCACGTTCAGGAAGGTCGACTTCCCGGAACCGGACGGGCCGACGACGGTGGCGTACTCGCCCCTGGCGAGCGTCAGTTCGCAGTCCTTGAGCGCGGCGACCGGGGGCGGCCCCGGGTACGTCAGCCCCACGTGCCGCAGACGGATGACGGGTGGGGCCGCACCGGGCTCCGTACCGGGCTCCCTGCCGGGCTCCGTACCGGGCTCCGTGCCGTCGGTCTCCTCGGAGCCGGCCGGCGCATCCGTGCCGGTCTTGGAAAGGAAGCTCACCGGCTCGACCTCGCACCCGCACCCGCGCCGGCGCCCGACTTCTCGCCCACGAGGACCTTCTCGCCCTCGGCCAACTGCCCGCCCGCGGCCGCCGTGACCTCCACGAACCCGTCGGCGGACATCCCCGGGGTGACCTCCACCCGGCGCCGCGTGCCGTCGCCGGCCAGCACGGTCACCGACGTGCGGCCGTCGGCTCCCGCGGATATCGCCGAGACCGGCGCCGCGAGGACCGGACCCGAGGAGGCCGCGGCCTCCACCGTCACGCGCACGTCCTGGCCCGCCAGTGCGACGTCCAGCATGCCGTCGGGCTTGACGATCATCAGGTACCCCTGGGCGGAGCCGGCGGCCGCACCACCCTGCGCGCCGTCCTGCGCGCCGCCCGGAGCCGGCGGCGGGGCCGGGGCGTCCGCCACCGACAACACCGTGCCGGTCGCCGTCACACCGCTCAACTCGGACAGGACCTGCACCTTCTGGCCCGGCCGGACCATGCCCTTCTCGTGCTGGGCCAGCATGCCGCGTACCACCAGATCGCCGGCGGAGACGGTGAGCAGTTTTTCCCCCACCGTGGCTCCCACGGCCGCGGTCACCGCGTCCACCCTCGCCGGGAAGCCCTTGAGGAAGACCACCTCACCGGCGGGAACCATCGGCCCGGCCGCCGCCTGTACTTCGCCCAGCTTGGTCCTGGCCTTCGTCAGGTCCTCCGCCGCGTAGTCCATCGCCCGCTTGGCCTCCTTCACCGGATCCGCGCCACCGCCACCTGCACCGCCGCCACCGGAGGCGGTGCCGCCCGTGGCCGAACCGGTCTTCGGGTCGGGGGACTTGCCGGCCGCGGGCCCGGCGGCCGAGCCCTCCGTGGCGCCCGGCGCGGGGGTGGCCTGCCCGGCCGCCCCGCTCTTCGCCCGTTCCCAGGATTCCCTCGCCGTGGTGAACGCCCGGTCCGCCTGCGTGACGGCGGTCTGCGCGCCCTCCACCTGCTCTTTGTCCTGGGGGCTGGCGGGAACGACGTCGTAGCCGATCGCGGCGTAGAAGGCCTGCACCGCCGCCTTCGTACCGGGCCCGAACGTGCCCTTGGCGTCCGCGCCCGTCTTGTGCCGGAGCACGGCCAGCGCCTGCTGCAACTGCGCCACGTCCTGCCCGGTCGCTCCCGGCTTCAGGTCCCGGTAGACCGGCAGGGCGCCCTGGAGGGCGAACACGGGACGCCCGGAGGTCTCCACGAGGACCTTGCCCGGGGCGACGGTCTCCCCGGCCTTCACGTTCACCTTGGTCACCACGGGCTTGGCGCCGCCACCGGCCGCGCCCGCTGCCGCCCCGGTCACCTGCACCGACTGGTCCGCGGTGACCATCCCCCTGATCGTCACCGTGTCCTTGAGCACCCGCTTCTCCAGGGCCGCGGAAAGCACCGACGGAGGGGGTGCCGCCTTGTCCGCGGCGGCCTGTGCCGGGGACTTGATGAACGAACCCACACCGACACCGGCCACGGAGAACAGGGCGGCGGCGACCACCACGGCCCCGAGCACCCTGCGGCGGCGGCCGATCCCCGAGGCCGGCGGATCCGCTCGTTCCACCGTGGGCATCGGCATCGGCATCGGTTCCGGCATCGCGTCCGGCTGCTCGTCCGCCCGGTGTCGCGTCACGTCATCGGCGTCGTCAGGCCCCATCAAGATCCCCTCCCTGACCAGTGTTCATTTCCGCGTCGGGCGACTGGCCGCCCGCAAGGGGAGACAGGGCCCGCGTTGCACGGTCCGGCTCGCCGGATGCCTACTGCTTGCCCCGCAGGACCTCGTTCGCCCTTTCGAGCACCTGAGTCCACTCTCCCTGGCCTTCGCGGAGCTTCTCGGCGTTGCTCTCGATGAGGCCCTTCTGGTAGGCGGCCGTCACGACCGCCCTGATCTGGACGTACTGCGTCACGCGCTTACAGGTGGCATCCGCCGCCGCCGCGGTCTTCTCCTGGGTCGAGGAGGGCACGCCACCCTTGCCCAGGAGGACCTTGTCGGTGGCCGCGGCCATGGGGTCGGGATACGAGAACCCCGCATCCTTCATGCACTTGCTCCACTCAGCATTCACCGCCCGTACGCGGCTGTCGTTCATCGACCTGCTGTGGGCCTTGTCCTGGAGCCCGAGAACGTACTGGTAGGCCGCCTCGGACTTCGTCGTGGAAAGCCGCTGCTGGCTCTTTCCCTCGCAACCGGGTTCCTTTTTCTGCGGGTTGCCGAAATACGCGGCAACGGCAGCGCTGGACAGCTCTGCCGGAGGCGGGGTGTTCGCCTGGCCGGCCGAGTCCGCCGACGGGGGCACCTCGTATCCGTGGAGCTTGGCCCACTCAAGGTCGATCACGCCGTACTCGGCCTCGACCGGAAGGTTGATGCCCTGCTCTCGCGGCTGACCGGGCCAATCCACGCCCTGCTCCTTCATGCATTCCCGATCCAAAATATCGAGGGCGCGGAACAGCTGTACTCGGTCGGCCTGCGGAATGTATGCGTCCAAGGGCATGGACAGGGTTCCGCCGGGACGAAGGGCGGCTCCTCCGATATCGAAGCTGATCGGCTTGGAGGGATCTCCCGGTGCTCCGACAACGCCCGACGGGATGGAGGGCTCCTCGATCTCGTCCTTCTTTGTCTTCCCGGTCCCGCCGCATCCAGCGATTGCGATGGAGGCGACAAGGAGGGGAATTGCGTAACGACGGGACTTCGCCCTCATTGTCGAGCGCCTTTCATTGGGAGTTCATTCGTGAATTACATCCATTTCCACCCGGAGTCCAGAGGATAGCACTCGTGATCTTGGGCGTCGCGGCGGTTTGCGCCTTCGGCGGCCATGTCGACTCCCCAGCTGGTGGCGGCAGTTGGGTGGGCCCCCGGTGCCGCTAATGCGTCAGACCGGCGAAAAAGATGCCAGGCGGGATAGGGCTGCCGATGCTGGACAAATCACCCTCAATCGTGAGGCCGGGAAAGCGGATTCATATCGTCCGCAGCGCGTTCTCCCTCGTCAAAACGATCTTGCTGGCGCGAGGTTGTCGTGCTAAATTCCCGGAGCGTTCCAGGGCCCTTTCTTTCGAGGGCCGAATCGATTCACATCAAGCGGGGGTATCTAGGGTGATTGCGAAGCGAGTTCTGTCGGCTGTCGGCACAATGGCGGCCGCGTCGACGCTCATAATCGGAGCGGCAAGCTCCGCTACGGCTGTCGAGGTCGGGCAGGTAACGTGGGAGAACGTGGCCACCGGAAAGTGTCTCCTCCACAATGGAGACAACCCTTACACGGGGCAGTGCTGGAGCAATCACCTGTGGATTGACACGCGCACCGATGACGGCGTGACCTGGAATGAATTGAACGCCACCCAGGGCAAGAACCTCGACAGCAACGCGAGTGGCGACGTGTACGAGCTGGCGCCGAACCGCAACAACTGGCAGCGCTGGTACGAGCTCAAGGACTCCAGCGGCTGGTACCTGAAGAACAAGGCGACCGGGCGCTGCCTCGACAGCAACAGCGGGGGCGACGTCTACACCCTCGGTTGCAACGGCGGAAACTACCAGCGCTGGAAGTAGTTGAATCCGGCCCACGTCGGCCTCCGGAGCCCGACCTCGAAAATCGATTCGAGGTCGGGGAGGCTGTCGTGGGAAGCTGACCGGCGATGATGACATTTGCCATGCGCCGCAGCACCGCAATCTCCACCGCCGTCGTGGCGGTCGCCCTCACCGCACTGTCCGGATGCAAGGACGCGTCGAGCGGGGCGGCCGCTCCGGCGGCGCCCGCGGCCACTTCCGCCGCGCCCGTCGCGGGGGCGTTCGACCCGGAGGCCGCCCTCGCGCAGGCCGAGAAGACGCCGTACGCGGCCTCAGTGAAGGTCGTCACCGAGGCCGCGGGCCGGGAGATCTCGACCATGACAGGTCGTTCCAACCTCGGCACCCGGTTCACCGGCCGGGCGGAGGTCCGCTCCGCGGGCACGATCCCGGCCGCCCAGGCCATCTGGATGGAAACCGTCACGACGACGGACGCCAACTACGTCCGCAACCGGACCCACAGCGGCAGCGGCTGGGTGAAGACGCCCCGTGCGGATGGCGCCAACGAGGCCGACTACGCGGCTTACGCCAAGCTGCTGCTCGCCACCGGACCCGCGGCGCGCAAGGGCATGGAGGACCAGGCCGGGACTCCCGCCTACCACCTCAGCGGGCACCTCGGCATCGACCAGGTGGCCTCCGTCGACCCGCGCACCCATCGTTCGATGAAGGCCAAGGGCGTCACCGGCTTCGACATCGACCAGTGGATCGACAACCAGGGCCGCACCCTGCGCTTCGAGCAGCGCATGGACGTACGGGGCGTACCGGCCGCCAACAAGGCCACCTTCGTCGAATTCGGGCCCCTCGAGACCTTCGCGGCGCCGGCCGGCGGCTGACCGGCCGGCGGCTGACCGGCCGTGGAGTCCACCCTGGTGCTCGCGCGGCTGTTCTGATGGACTCCGCGGATGGCGCTCCTGCTTCTGCTGCTCATCCCGGCCACACCGGTCGTGGCCCTCGGGCTGCTCGGCTACGGCCTCGGCACCCTGGGCCGCCGCGGCCGGCACCGGAACGCGGCCGCGCTGCTGGGTGCCGCCGCGGCCGCGCTCTACACGTGGGGGCTGCTCCACGTCGCCGGTGCGGTGGTCGAGGCGGAGGACGGCGGAGCCTCGTCGTCGCCGCTGCCGCCCTGCCGGACACCGGGTCAGGAGGAGCGGGCCGCGAGGGTTGTCGACTACTCGGTGGACTACCTGCCCCTCCGGTTCGTCTGCGAGACGACAGGCGGCGGGAGTTACGCCGCCGAGTCCGTCCCCGGCTACGTCAACCCGGCCGTGGCGGGCCTCGTGCTCGCCGCCGCCGGCTGCGCGGTCGTCCCCGCCCTGGTGTCCGGGTGCCGCACGGCGAAGAGCCCCGCCGTCTGACGCGGCCGCGGCATCAGCCGCGCAGCAGGCGGGCCTTGGCCTTCGTGAACTCCTCCGGGGTGAGCAGGCCCTCGCGGGCCAGGTCGGCCAGTTGCCGGAGCTCCGCCACGAGCGGGGTCTGCGGGGGCGCGGCCGGCGGCGAGCCCGTCCGGGTGCCCTCCGCCTCCTCCGTCACGTCCGCCGGCTCGGGCTCGGGCTCGGGCGCCGGTCCCGGCTCCCGCTCGCCCGGGGCCTCTCCGCCCGGGTCCTCCCCGCCCGGGGCCTCCGCGGCCCAGACCGCCCGCCCCGACGGGTCCCGGCGCGCCGCTTCGGCCGGGCCGACCGCGCCCGTCGTGTCCTCCACCGCCCCGGCCGCCCGCGCCAGCAGGCCCCGTAGCAGCGGGTGCCCCGCCGGCCGCTGCGCCGGCCGGACCTTCACACCCATCGGCCGGATGAACATCAGGCCACCCCGGCCCGGGGATCCGCGGGGACCCGGTCCGGCGGGATGCGGACCGAGCCGACGATCCGCCCGCCCGCCGCCCGTACGGCGACCGCCGCGTCCTCGGCCCACACGTGCTCGACCACGAGCAGCAGCGCGCAGCTCCCGCGCTCCAGCAGGCCCGCCGCCTCCTGCACGTCCTCCGGTCCGATCAGGCGTGCCACGTCCCGCCCCGTCAGCAGCCCGTGCAGTTCCACGAACTCGTCGAACTCCGCCGCGAGCACGTCGCCGGAGGCGGTCCTCGTCGCCACGAGCCCGTCGATCAGCCGGACCACCCCGGTCTTGCGCAGCCCCATCACGGCCTCGATCGCCGGGACCCGCAGCTGCTCCTCCGGGAAGGCGAGGACGATGAATTCCACGGGTCCCATACGCCTCGGCTCCTCACGTGTGACCGTTTTTGACGACTCTTCGGCACACTATGACATAAGCGGACATACCATCCGTCTGCTTGCTACGTTTCGCGTATGACCGCTCTGACGGCGAAGGTGACGGAGCCCGCGCCCCCGCCCCCCGACGCCCGCGCCCCCAAGCGCCGCGGCGTCGAGCTGACGCTCCTCGCCGGCGCCGTCCTGGTCTCCGTCCTCGGCCACCTCTACGTCGGCCTCGCCACCACCGGCCACGCCCCCCGCCTCGCCGCCCGGTACGCCGGCGGGCTCGCCGCCGCCGCGCTCCTCGCGCACCTCGCCGTCCGCTTCAGGGCCCCGTACGCCGACCCGCTCGTCCTGCCGATCGCCGTCCTGCTCAACGGGCTCGGGCTCGTCCTCATCCAGCGCCTCGACGCGACCACCCCAGGCCACCTCACCGCCGGGGACCAGCTCCGCTGGTCCGCCCTCGGCCTGGCGCTGTTCGTCCTCGTCGTCGTGCTGCTGCGCGACCACCGCGTGCTCCAGCGCTACGCGTACCTGTCGGTCACCGCCGCCCTCGTGCTGATGCTGATCCCCGTCTTCTTCCCGGCGGTCAACGGCGCGCACATCTGGATCCGGTTCGCCGGACTCTCCTTCCAGCCGGGGGAGTTCGCCAAGATCCTGCTCGCCGTGTTCTTCGCCTCCTACCTCGCCGCGAACCGCACCGCGCTCGCCCTCACCGGCCGCCGGCTCTTCTGGAAGCTGCGCCTGCTCCCCGGCCGCGTCCTCGGCCCGATCCTCGCGATCTGGCTGCTCAGCGTCGGTCTGCTCGTCCTGGAGCGGGACCTGGGGACCTCGCTGCTGTTCTTCGGACTGTTCGTGATCATGCTGTTCACCGCCACCGGGCGGATCGGCTGGATCGCGATCGGGCTGCTGCTCGCCGCCCTCGGCGCGTACGCCGTCGGGACCTTCGAACCGCACGTGCACAGCCGCGTGAACGACTGGCTGAATCCTTTCGCCTCCATCGAGCGCGGCGAAGGCCCCGGCCAGCTCGCCCAGTCCCTCTTCGCCTTCGCCGCCGGCGGCCTGCTCGGCGCCGGGCTCGGCGACGGCCACTCCTTCCTCATCGGCTTCGCCGCCAAGTCGGACTTCGTCCTCGCCACCGCCGGCGAGGAACTCGGCCTCGTCGGCCTCGCCGCGATCCTGCTCCTCTACGGACTCCTCGTGGCCCGCGGCTTCCGCGCCGGGCTCGCCCTGCGCGACCCCTTCGGCCGGCTGCTCGCCACCGGGCTCGCCTCGATCGTCGCCCTCCAGGTGTTCGTCATCGCGGGCGGCGTCACCGGGCTGATCCCCCTCACCGGCATGGCCATGCCCTTCCTCGCCCAGGGCGGCTCCTCCGTCGTCACCAACTGGATCATCGTCGCGCTGCTGGTCCGGCTGAGCGACAGCGCCCGCAGGCCACGCCCCACCGAGGAGGCGGCCCCGTGATCCGCTACATCCGCTGGTGCGCGTACTTCTGCGCGCTGCTCCTCGTCGCCCTGCTGGTCAACCTCGCCCGCGTGCAGGTCTGGGAGTCCGCCGCCTACGGCGCCAACCCGGCCAACAAACGCCCCGCCATCGAGCGCTACGCGAAGCCGCGCGGCGACATCCTGGTCGACGGGCGCCCCGTCACCGGCTCCCGCGACAGCGGCCAGCTGCTGCGCTACGAGCGGACCTACGCGAACGGCCCGCTCTACGCGCCCGTCACCGGCTTCTCCTCCCAGACGTACGGGACCAGCTTCGTGGAGCGCGCCGAGGACGCGGTCCTGTCCGGCACGGACCCCGGCCTCTCGGCCTTCCCGCTCTGGTACGACCTGGCCCGCGGCCGCCCGGCCGGCGGGAACGCCGCCACCACCGTCCGCTCCGGCATGCAGCTGGCCGCGTACGCCGGGCTCGCGGGCAAGCGCGGGGCGGTGGCCGCCGTCGAACCGGCCACCGGGAGGATCCTCGCGCTGGTCAGCAGCCCCTCGTACGACCCGGCCGTGTTCTCCGGGACGGGTACGAAGGTCAAGGAGGCCTGGGCGGCGCTGAACACGGACCCCGCCCGGCCGATGCTCAACCGGGCGCTGCGCGAGACGTACCCGCCCGGATCCACCTTCAAGATCGTGACGGCGGCGGCCGCCCTCGACGCGGGCGTGGTCACCGACGTGGACGCGCCGACCCGCACTCCCGACCCCTACCCGCTGCCCGGAACCAGCACCCTGCTGCCGAACGCGGCCACGGGCTGCGAGGACGCCTCGATGGCGGACGCGGTGCAGTGGTCCTGCAACACGGTGATGGCGAAGATCGGCGTCCAGGTCGGGCTGCGCGCGATGGTGGACGCGGCGCGGCGCTTCGGGTTCAACAGCGAGGGCCTGCGGGTGCCCTCGTGGGTGTCCCGGTCGAACTTCGACACCGACATGAGCCAGGACCAGCTGGCCCTCTCCTCCATCGGCCAGTTCAACACCAAGGCCACGCCGCTGCAGATGGCGATGGTGGCGGCGGCGGTCGCCCACGGCGGCGAGCTCAAGTCGCCCTACCTGGTGGAACGCACCACCCAGGACGACGGCTCCCCGGTCCGGCGCGGGGACCAGCGCAGCCTGGGCCGGGCGATGAACCCGGCCACCGCGCTGCGGATGCAGGACCTGATGGTGAAGGTCGTGGAGAACGGGACGGGCCGGAACGCGGCGATCCCGGGCGCGGTGGTCGGCGGCAAGACGGGCACCGCGCAGCACGGCGTCGGCAACGCGGGGACCCCGTACGCCTGGTTCATCTCCTGGGCCAAGGCGGAGGGCGCGCCGCTGCCGGCGGTCGCGGTGGCGGTGGTGGTCGAGGACGCGGCGGCGGACCGGGGCGACATCAGCGGCAACAGCGCGGCCGCGCCGATCGCCCGCGCGGTGATGGAGGCCGCACTGGCCCCCTGACCCGCCGGGCCTCCGCCCCTCAAACACCGGCGAGGCCGCAGCCGGTGCGGCTCGAAGACCGGGACCCCGCGCCTCAAACGCCGGCGGGGCTGAAGTAGTGCGGCGGAGGCTGGATGGGTGCAGCGGGGTTGGATGGCGCGACCGGTGCTCCGCCCCGAACCCCGCTCCTCAAACGCCGGAGGGGCTGAATGGTGCGGCGGAGGCTGAATATGGTGCGGTGGGGTTGGACGGCGCGCCTCAAAGACCGGGGCTCCGCCCCGAACCCCGCTCCTCAAACGCCGGAGGGGCTGAATGGTGCGGCGGAGGCTGAATATGGTGCGGCGAGGCTGGAAATTGTGCGGCCAGGCTGGATGGTGCAACGAAGCCGAAAGGTCTCAGGGCCTGGAGTAGCAGCCGGGCCGGTTGGGCCGGGGTCGGGTGTGTGTCGGGGTGATCCCCGCAGGGCGCCGAACACAACAAGGCTCCGCTCTCCGACCCCTCGACACGTTCGGCGTCCGAGGAGACGCCCCGGCGCGCGCCCGGCCCCGGCACAACCGGCCCCCACCTCGTGCCCGACTCGGGCCCCGGCCCAGCCCTTGGCTCGGCTCAACCCAGCCCAGCCCAGCCCAGCCTTGGCCTCGGCTCGGCCCTGACCTCAGCCTCGGCTCCGGCCTGGCCTCGGCTCCGGCCCCGGCTCCGGCCCAGCCCGGGCCTCGGCTTCGGCTCCCGCCCAGTCCGGCCCGGCGTCGGCCCCGGCTTTGCCGTGGATTCGTAGGCCTAGTCGGAGGTGTCCGCGGCCGCGCCTTCGCGTACCGCCTCCGCGACCTCCGCCACCCGCAGGGCCTCCTCCTCCGCGAACCGCTCCCGGTCCAGGATCTCCGCGATCTCCTCGTCCTGGCTCATCAGCAGGTCCAGGTTGGAGTCGCCCATCTCGAAGACCCCCATGTCCAGATAGGCCCGCTGGAGCCGTTCCCCCCACAGCCCGATGTCCTTCACGCACGGCACGATCCGGCTGAACAGCAGCCTCCGGAACAGGTGCACGAACTCCGACCGCTCGCTGAGCCGCTCCGCCTCCTTCGCCGGGATGCCGAAGTTCTCCAGCACCTCCACCCCGAGCAGCCGGTCCCGCATCAGATGACAGCCCTCGATCACGAACTCCTCGCGCTCGCGCAGCTCGGCGTCCGTGAGCTGCCGGTAGTAGTCCCGCAGTGCCATCCGCCCGAAGGCCACGTGCCGGGCCTCGTCCTGCATCACGTACGCCAGCAGCTGCTTCGGCAGCGGCTTCGCGGTCGTGTCGCGGATCATGCCGAAGGCGGCCAGCGCCAGCCCCTCGATGAGCACCTGCATGCCCAGGTACGGCATGTCCCAGCGGGAGTCGCGCAGGGTGTCGCCCAGCAGTCCCTGGAGGCTGTCGTTGATCGGGTACAGCATCCCGACCTTCTCGTGCAGGAAGCGCCCGAACACCTCGGCGTGCCGGGCCTCGTCCATGGTCTGCGTGGCGGAGTAGAACTTCGCGTCGAGGTCCGGCACCGACTCCACGATCCGCGCCGCGCACACCATCGCGCCCTGCTCGCCGTGCAGGAACTGGCTGAAGTTCCAGGCGGTGAAGTGCCGGCGCAGCTCGCCCTTGTCCTTCGCGGTGAGCTTGGCCCAGTGCCGCGTCCCGTACAGCGGCAGGGCCTCGTCCGGCGTGCCGAGCGGATCGTACGGGTCCACCTCGATGCCCCAGTCGATGCGCTTGGCGCCGTCCCACTGCTTGTCCTTGCCCTTCTGGTAGAGCGCGAGGAGCCGCTCGCGGCCGTCCTCGTACTCCCAGCTGAAGCGGGCGGAGCCGGAGGCGGGGATCTGCCAGACGGCCTCGCGCGGGTCCTCGGTGTAGAGCTCGTGCGTCGACACTGACGCCCCCTCGTCTCACGTACTGCCGTGCGGGACCGGACAGTTGGCAGGGTCACACGTTGGTAGACACGGGGTCAACAAGTCGTGCGCGGGGGATTGACGACCTTGCTGACAGGCAGTCTCATAAGCAGTGACCGCCGGTAACTCGACCACGAGGTGTCCGAAACCATGACGACCGTGACCGAACGAGCCGCGCTCAGGGACGCCCTCGGCCTGCTGAAGGACCGGGAGCAGATCGCCGAGCGACTGCTCGAATCCTCGGCCAAGCACTCCTTCGACCCCGACAAGGAACTCGACTGGGACGCCCCCGCCATCGAGGGCAAGTACTACTGGCCGCCCGAACTGCTCTCCCTCTACGACACCCCGCTGTGGAAGAAGATGGGGGAGGAGCAGCGCATCGACCTGTCCCGCCACGAGGCGGCGGCGCTCGGCTCGCTCGGCATCTGGTTCGAGATCATCCTGATGCAGCTGATGGTGCGGCACATCTACGACAAGTCGCTGACCAGCAATCACGTGCGCTACGCACTCACCGAGATCGCCGACGAGTGCCGCCACTCGATGATGTTCGCCCGCATGATCAAGCAGAGCGGCAGCCCCGAGTACCCGGTCTCCCGCGTCAACCACAACCTCGCGCGGATCCTGAAGACGGTCTCCACCACCCCCGGCTCCTTCGCCTGCACCCTCCTCGGCGAGGAGATACTCGACTGGATGCAGCGCCTGACCTTCCCGGACGAGCGCGTCCAGCCGCTGGTCCGGGGGGTCACCCGGATCCACGTCATCGAGGAGGCCCGGCACGTCCGGTACGCGCGCGAGGAGCTGCGCCGCCAGATGCTGACGGCCCCGCGCTGGGAGCAGGAGCTCACCCGGATCAGCTGCGGCGAGGCCGCCCGCGTCTTCTCGCTGGCCTTCGTGAACCCGGCCGTCTACGACAACGTCGGCCTGGACCGCCGCGAGGCCGTCGCCCAGGTCAGGGCGAGCGGCCACCGGCGTGAGGTCATGCAGACCGGCGCGAAGCGGCTCACCGACTTCCTCGACGACATCGGCGTACTGCGCGGGGTCGGCCGGAGGCTGTGGAAGAGCTCGGGGCTGCTGGCGTAGGCCCTGTCCGGGCGGGCGGGCGGGCGGGCGCGGCGCGGCGCGGGCGTTGGCGGGGCCTGGGCCCGGCCTGGGCCGACCTGGGCCCGGCCTGGGCCGACCTGGGCCCGGCCTGGGCCGGGCCTGGGGCGACTTGGGCCGGGCCCAGGCCGATCCGGGCCGGCCTGCGGAGATCGGCCGGATCGGGCGCGGGCCGGCCTGGGGAGATCGGTCGGACCGGGCCCGGGCGGCGCCCGTGGGGCTACCCTGCGGTCATGACCGTACGCGCCTACCGCAGGCTCAGCGTCGAGGAGCGGCGAGCCCAACTCCTCGACGCGGCCCTCTCGCTGTTCGCGCACCGGGCGCCGGAGGAGGTCTCGCTGGACGACGTCGCGGAGGCCGCCGGGGTCTCGCGCCCGCTCGTCTACCGCTACTTCCCGGGCGGCAAGCAGCAGCTCTACGAGGCCGCGCTCCGCTCGGCGGCGGACCTCCTCGAACTCTGCTTCGCCGAACCCCAGCAGGGGCCGCTGACCCAGCGCCTGGCCCGGGCCCTGGACCGCTACCTCGCCTTCGTCGACGAACACGACGCCGGCTTCGCCGCGCTCCTCCAGGGCGGCAGCGTCGTGGAGACCTCCCGTACGACGGCGACGGTGGACGGCATCCGCCGGGCCGCGGCGGACCAGATCCTCGTCCACCTGGGTGTCCCGGCGCCCGGTCCCCGGCTGCGCATGATGGTCCGTACGTGGATCACGGCGGTCGAGGCGGCCTCCCTGATCTGGATCGACGAGGGCAAGCAGCCGGAGGTCGAGCGCCTGCGGGACTGGCTGCTGGACCAGTTCATCGCCCTGCTGACGGCCACCGCGGCCACCGACCCGGAGACCGCGGCGGCCGCGCGGGCCGCGCTCGCGCTGGAATCGGCCGACGGGCCGGTCGGGGTGCTGGCCCGGCGCGTGATCCCGGTGGTCTCCGAGGCCGCCCACCTGCTGTGACACTGGTGGGGTGAGAAGCCAACCGACCCCGTTCGAGGGCGGCCCGATGGACGGCCGGGTCCTCCCGATCATCCTCGGCCTGACCGGACACCCGCCGAAGTGGTACGAGATCCCCGTCCCGGTGCCGGACGGGCCGGCGACGGTGCTGCTGTACGAACGCGTTCCGTCGGGGTACTCGAAGCGGCTGGGCCTCCAGAAGGGCTGGAAGTACGAGTTCCGCCCGTCGGGCCAAAAGCCGAAACCCCGCTGGCCCTGGACCAAGGCCCCGCGCCCCTGACCCCGCCCGACGAGCCTTTCCCGGCCCTGCCGGTCAGCAGCGGGTCGGGTCACGGTCGGGGTCGGGCGCGGGTCGCGTGCCGCGTGCCGTGTAGGCCGGGCTGGGCAAGGGTCGGGGCACGGTCGGGGTCGGGCGCGCGCCGGGGCGTCTCCTCGGGCGCCGAACGTGTCGGGGGGTCGGAGTGCTGGGCGGAAGTGCGTTCGGCGCCCTGCGGGGATCACCCCGACACACACCCGACCCCGCCCGTGCCCCTCCGGCGCATCGGGAACCGGCAACGGAACGGCCCCGCCAAGCCCCCGGCAGGGGAGTCGAGTTAAGGCGGGCGGCCTCGGTCTCAGGGCCGGACCGGCTCGGGATCGGATCCGGGGCCGCGGTTCGCCGGGCCCCGCGCCCCCGCGGACACCCGTACGATCTGCTCGCGCGTCGGCAGCATGGTGAGCTGCTTCTCGTCCCAGGACCAGGCGGTGATCAGCTCGTAGCCGCGGTTCCCGCTGGGCACCCGCAGGACCACGTCCCGCCCGGCCAGTTCCACCGAGATGACGGTCTGTGTGGTCGCCATGATCCGGTTGAGCCGTCCGTCCGGGTCCGCCGTGTACACCCGTACGGACATCATCTGATCGGGGAACTCGATGCCGACGATCAGCTCGTCCTCGCCGTTGCCCGTGAGGTCCCGGTAGTACGGCGTCAGCACCGGGCACGCCTCGGCTTCCGCGTCCCCGTCCTTCGCGCAGGCCCTGATCGCGGCCGCGGTCTCGGCCGGCATCCCGTCGGCGCCGACGTCGGTGTTCGGGTGGGCCCGCAGTTCCGCCTGGACGAGGGCCACCGGATCGACACCGTGCACGTCCTGGTCGCGGACGGGCGGGATCCCCGCGACGTACTCGGGCGGGGCGCCGCCCGGATCGGCGGGCGGTACGGACGCCCCCGTACGGTCGGGCCACAGGTGGACGGGCCCGCTCGCGGTCGGCGTGGCGCCGGCCGCGACCAGCTCGCCGGTGTCACCGCAGCCGGACAGCAGGGGAAGCAGAGCCAGGACCGGCAGGGCGTAGAGCCAGGGCCCCAAGGTGCGAAGCCTGTTCACAGCTCCCCGCGTCCCCCTCTCCGCACCATGACGACTGCCGACGGATGATGTAAACCATATGTGGAGGTACGTCCCCTTTGGGGTGTCAGGTGTCCGTGCGCCCCCGGCGCAGCATCGCGAAGCCGAGCCCGGCGGCGCCGATGGCAGCGATCCCGCCGCCGGCCGCGAGCAGCAGGACGCCCTCGCCCGGTCCGTCGGCCAGCGTGCTCAGGCGCCGCGCGTCGGCCGGCCCGGAGGCGAGGTCCCGGAGGCCGCCCGCGACCGGCCGCTGCGGAGCCGAGGCGGGGACCACGTGGCCGCTGCGGGTCCCGGTCTTGTGCCCGTCGCCCGCGACGACGTGCCCGCCGCCCTGCGCGGTGGTGTCACCGACCCAGGAGGTCAGTTGTCCGGTGGAGTCCAGCGCGGCGTGCAGTTCCCCGGCCGTGCCGAAGTCGGTGACGCCGTCGCGGCTGGTCAGGGTGGTCGCCTTGGAGCCGTCGGCGGTGAGGATCTCGGCCTGGTACGCGCCCTGGGCGGTGCGGTAGACCTTCGCCGTGGACGCGCCGTCCGCGAGGGAGAGGCTCTTGACCAGGGTCCGGTGCGGGGCCGCGGAGTGCGCGGACGAGGCCGCCGGCACCCCTTCGGCCAGCGCGGCGGCGGCGGGCAGCGCCAGCAGGCTCGCGGCACATGCGGTCACGGCGGCGGCGCGAACGAGGGTGCGGCGGCGGCTGACGGTGCTCACGGGAAGCCCTTCGGTGCTGGTGCTGGTCAGGCCCTGGCGTGTCCAGGTGGGACCAACCTAGGGGCCGGCCGTTGCGGCCGAGCCCCGGACGTGTAACAGCGAAGCCGCAACGTCCCGTCGGGGTCGTTACACAACCGAGGGATTGTGGTGCGGCGTTCCGGCTGCTCCCATGGACGGCGGGGGTGAGGGCGATGCGCGGACTCAAGGTACTGCCGAGCGGCCGGCCCGGCCGCGGCCGGCTGTACGTCAACCTGCCCGACGGGCAGGCGGTCGCCTGGTACGACCGGCAGGCCAACCGGATCAGCGTCCTCGCGGACGACCACCGCGAGGCGATCCTGGCGGTGCTGCGCCCCTACTTGAGCGGGACGGTCTCGATCGGCCCGCCCCCGGTCCCCACCGCGGCCGACCTGCGGCGCCTCGCCCTCGCGCCGGACGCGGACCTGGCCCCGAACCGCCCCGGCGAGACCTTGCTGGGCGAGCTCGAACACGGCTCGGCGGGCACCCGTGCCCGGCACCGGCTGCGCCAGGACCTCACCGCGCAGCAGCGGATGGGCGACGCCTTCGACGCCCTGGAGCCGGACGGCTGGCGGACGCTGCACTGCGTTCCGCTGCCGGGTCTGGGTCGTATCGACCACCTGCTCATCGGCCCGGCCGGGATCTTCTGCGTGCGTACGGTGCCGGGCCGCCGTCAGCGTGCGGTGGTCGGCGACCTCCTGCTCACGGTGGGCCGTACGGAGCCCCGCCCGGAGCCCCGCCGGCTCCGCCGCGTGGCAGCCTGGGCTTCCCTGGCCCTCGCCGCCCGCGTCACCCCGGCGCTGGCGCTGGTCGACGCCTCCCGCATCGACAAGGCCCCCACGGTCCGCGACATCCGCGTCCTCCATCCCCCGACGGCCACTTCGGACCTCACGGGATCCCCCGCCACCCTCAAACCCCCGGAAATAGAAACCCTCTTCGCCCAGGCCCGCGACACGCGAACCTGGCTCCCCTCCCCGTAGGCCGCCGGCCGCGCCCCACCCACCCGGCCGCGCACATCGGCGGGTAGGGGAGAGCGCCGCAGGCCCCCCACCCGCGCCCCGATCCCTCAGGCGGAGGACCGCTTCCGAGGCGTCGCCGTCTTCTTCGCAGCCGCCCCCGTCCCCGACTTCTTCGCGGCCGCAGCCGAAGTGGACTTCGTGGCCGCCGACTTGCCCGTGGTCGACTTCTTCTTCGTCGCGGCCGACGCCGACGCCGCCGTCTTCTTCGCCGAAGCCGCCGTCGACTTCTTCCCGCCCACCGCCTTCGGCGCAGCCGTACCCGTACGCGTACCCGTACCCCGCGCCTTGCGCCGTAGCGGAGTCACCTCACCCCCGGCACTCGCGCCGGCACCCGCATCCCCCTCCCCGCGAGACGCCTTCGCCGCCCGCACGCTCTTCTCCAACGCCGCCATCAGGTCGATCACCTGGCCCCCGGCCGGCTCCCGCACGGCCTCCGCCGGCTCGAACCCGCCCCCCGCCTTCGCCGCGATCATCGCCTCCACGGCCTCCCGGTAGTCGTCGTGCAGCGAGGCCATGTCCACCTCGCCCAGCGTCGCCATCAGCGCGTCAGCCAGGTCGAGTTCGGCCTCCCGTACCGACACCGTGACCTCCGGCGCCACCCCTTCCGGCGCCCGGATCTCGTCCGGCCACAACAGCCCGTGCATCGCGATCACGTCGTCGACGACCCGCAGCATGCCCAGCCGCTCGCGCCCGCGCAGCGCGTACTTGGCGATCGCGACCTTCCGGCTCCGCTTCAGCGCCTCCCGCAGGAGCGTGTACGGCTTGGCCGCCGTCGCCCCGTTCGCCGCGAGGTAGTACGCCGCGTCCATCTGCAGCGGATCGATCTCGTCGGCGGGTACGAACGACATGATCTCGATCGTCTTCGCGGTCGCCAGCGGCAGCTGCGCCAGGTCCTCGTCCGTGATCGGGATGACCGACCCGTCGGCCTCCTCGTACCCCTTGCCGATCTCGGCGCTCGGCACCTCCTCGCCGTCCAGCTCGCACACCTTGCGGTAGCGGATCCGCCCGCCGTCGGCGAGGTGGATCTGGCGGAAGGAGATCGAGTGGCTCTCGGTGGCGTTCACGAGCTTGATCGGAATGCTGACCAGGCCGAAGGAGATCGCCCCGTTCCATATGGATCGCACGGTTCCTCCTGTTTCGTGGCAGTCTCATCGTATGACGCCGATCACCATGGTGGAGGGCCGTCGCATCGCGCTCAGCAATCTCGACAAGGTTCTCTATCCGGAGACCGGCTTCACCAAGGGCGAGGTGCTCCACTACTACGCCACCGTCGCGGGCCCGCTCCTCGCCCACGTCCACGACCGGCCGGTGTCCTTCCTGCGCTATCCCGACGGACCGGACGGCCAGCTCTTCTTCACCAAGAATCCGCCGCCCGGCACACCCGACTGGGTGAAGACCACCCCCGTGCCCCGCTCCGACGACCTGTCCGCCGAGCAGGTGGTCATCGCCGACATGGCCTCCCTGATGTGGGCCGCCAACCTCGTCGTGGAGCTCCACACCCCCCAGTGGCCCGCCGGCAGCCCCGCCGTCGCCGACCGGATGGTCCTCGACCTCGACCCCGGCGCGCCCGCCACCGTCGTCGAGTGCTGCGCCGCCGCGCTCTGGCTGCGCGAGCGGCTCGCCGCCGACGGCCTGCACGCCTACGCCAAGACCTCCGGCTCCAAGGGCATGCACCTGGCCGTGCCGCTGGAGCCGACCCCGTCCGCGCAGGTGTCGGCGTACGCGAAGAAGCTCGCCCAGGAGGCCGAGCGCGAGCTGCCCGACCTGGTGGTGCACCGCATGGCCAAGGCCCTGCGCCCCGGCAAGGTCTTCGTCGACCACAGCCAGAACGCCGCCGCCAAGACCACCGCCGCCCCGTACACCCTGCGTGCGCGGGCCCGGCCGACCGTGTCCGCGCCGGTGTCCTGGGAGGAGGTCGAGGCCTGCCGGACCCCCGCCGCCCTGGTCTTCCTCGCCGACGACATCGTGCCGCGGCTGGAGCGCGACGGGGACCTCTTCGCCCCGGTGACCGACCCGGACCGGGCCGGCAGACTGCCCGGGGGCCGGCCGTGATCCGCGTCGCGCTGGCCGCGGCCGTACGCACCCTGCCGCGCGCGGCGGGGCTGGCGTACGAGCCGAAGTTCGACGGCCACCGGCTGGTGATCGTGCGCACGGCCGGGGACGTGGTCCTCCAGGCGCGGTCCGGCCGCATCGTGACCAGCGCCTTCCCCGACCTGGCCGCGGCCGCGCTGCACCTGCCCGCCGGGACGGTCCTCGACGGGGAGGTGGTGGTCTGGCACGCCGGCCGTACGGAGTTCGCCCTCGTCCAGCGGCGGGCGGCGGCCACGGCCGCGCGGGCCGCCGTGCTCGCCCAGAGCCTGCCGGCCTCGTACGCCGCCTTCGACGTGCTGGAACTGGCCGGGCTCGACCTGCGCGCACGCCCGTACGAGCGCCGCCGGGCGCTCCTCGTCGACCTGCTCCTGCCGCTCGGGCCGCCGCTGCAGCCCGTACCCATGACGACCGACCCGGAACTGGCCGCCACCTGGTACGAGACCCTGCCCGCCAGCGGTATCGAGGGACTGGTCGTCAAGCGGCTGGACCAGGCCTACCCGGCCGGGCGGCGCGGCTGGCAGAAGCTCCGGCACACGGACGTCCGGGACGCGGCGGTGGTCGGCTACACCGGGACCCCGCGCCGGCCGCTCGCCCTGGTGCTCGTCCTGCCGGTCGGGGACGAGACCCCGCTGGTGTCGAGCCCGCTGACGGCGGCGCTGCGCGCGGAGTTGGCCGCGGAACTGACCTCGCGCACGACGAAGGCCACGCCCACCGCCACGTCCGCATCCGCGGCCACGGTGACGGCGATCGGGCTCGGGGACGTCCCCTTCCGGCCGCTCGACCCGCCGCTCACGGCGGAGGTCCGGCACACCTCGACCCGGCACCCGCCCCCGGAAGTGCTGCGGCTGCGCTCAGACCTCTGACCCGCGGGGCGCGCGGGGCAGAGGGGGCGCCGATGGTGCCGGCCACGGGTCAGGAGTGTGCACCGCGTCCCGAGTCCGGGGGAGATCCCGGCTGCGGGTGCGGGCCCGGGCCTTCGGGCAGCTCGTATCCGGACTCGCGCTCCTTCCTGACCTCGTCCGGATGGGTGGAGGTCGTGGAGCCGAAGTTTCCGTAGCCCTGCATCTCGTGCGGCCTCAGGCCGCCCTCGGGGATCTCCACCGGATCCCGCTCCTCGCGGACCTCGTGGACCGCCCCGCCGTTCGGCAGGTTCGGCTGTTCCGCTGTGGTGGGCGGCGGCGGTTCCTTGGCCCGCACCCGCTGACCCAGCTTGAATCCGCCGAGCAGCATGGCGACGACGACCAGTCCGACGAACAGGAACCACGCGATGTGGCTGAGGATCGCGTCCACGCTCAGGATCGTGTCCATGCTGCCAAGTTTCGCTCACATCGCCCAGATATGCGCACTTCCGCCCCGGGGGCCGTGCGGCACCCGGGGCGGAACGCCGACGAGGACGGTGTACGACAGGGCCTAGGAGTTGATGGGCCCCTCGGAATCGCGCAGCGCTCCCGCCGTGCGGGCCCCCAGCACCCCCAGGATCTCCGCGCAGATCGCCAGCGCGGTCTCCGCCGGCGTACGGGCCCCGAGGTCCAGGCCGATCGGGCCGTGAACGAGGGCCAGCCGGGCCTCGCTCACCCCCGCGGCGACCAGCCCCTGCCGCCGCCGCGCCGTCGTGCGCCGCGACCCGAGCGCCCCGATGTACGGAACCTCCGCCTCCAGCGCCACCCGTAGCGTCGGCACGTCGAACTCCTCGTCGTGGCTCAGCATGACCACGCACGCCGCGTCCCGGCGCGCCTCGATCAGCTTGGCGGCCTCCTCCCGGCCGGTGACCAGCGCGGCCTCCCAGCCCAGCAGCAGCGCCTGCCGCTCGATGATCTCGGCCAGCTCGCCGTTGCCGCCGATGACCACGTACGGGGCGGACGGGTGCGCCTCGACCAGCACCAGCCCGGACTCCCCGTAGAGCGCGTCCCGTCCGGGCCGTCGGACGGCCAGCAGCTCGCCGGCCCGCCGCCCGGCGTCGTCACGCGGAACGTCCGTGGCCCGTACGACCTCACTGGAGGCCTGGTCGGCGGCCTCGTTCAGCCGGGTCACCAACGCCACGCCGACCCCCTCGCCGAGCAGCTCCCACCAATCGGCCGGGATCGCCGACAGCGGCTGGAGCAGTACCTCGGCCTGCCCGCCACAGGTCAGCTTCGCCTCCACGGCCTCGGCCAGCCGCACCGACACCTCGCACACCCGCGCGGTGTCCCCGGGCCGCATGGCCCCGGCCTCGGCGATCAGCTCGGCGTCGAAGACCCCCCGGTACAGGGCGCCGACGCACTCCCCCCGCGCGTCGACGAGCACGGCCCCGGCCGGATCCCGCGGCCCGAACCCCTGCTCGGTCACGGGCCGGGCCAGATACCCCGCCCGCCCCTCGGCCACCCACTGCCGTGCCGTGTCCACCAGCTCACGCATCTGTGCCGCCCCATTCACTTCGAGCTCGCTCCCCGCAAAGCGCCAGGTCAACGGCACGATGCGGCCTCAGAACCACCCTAAGCACGCCCTCCATCCCTACCCACCCCCCAAACCCACAGACCCCGCCCCACCTCCCTCGTACAGACCACCGGAACCGCGACACGCGACCGCCGCACGCAACGGCGGCGCCGGGCACGCGGGAGCCGGCCGGAGGCTTCGCGTGCGCGCTGGACGGTTCCGCCTCGCGGGGGCGGTGGACTCGGGCACCATGGGCGAACAGCTCGCCAGGGCCGCCCCGTGCCACCGCAGGGACCCGTGCCACCGCAGGGACCCGTACCACCGCAAGGACCCGTGCCACCGCAAGGAGCCGCCGTGCGTGACCAGCCCCACCTCTCCCTCCGCGACCTGGGACTCGGCCGCCTCGCGGGTCCGGGCTGGCCCCCGCGACGCTCGACCTCGTGGCCGGCCCCGGCCGGGCGCGCCTGGCTGACGACTTCTGGCGGAGCGTCAGCCCCCGCATGATCCACAGCAGGGGCCGGACCAAGGCGCTCTTCCTGGACTGGTACGTGAGCCCCTCGGTGGCCCGCCGGTGGTACGTCGTCTGGTCCGCGCTCAGCGCCGCCTGCCCCCACCACACCTGCGAACTGCGCCCCACCCGGCCGAGGTGAAGGCCCGGCACGCCGACGTCACGGAACTCCTGCGCGCCATGCCGTCCGCCACCACAGGGCCCTGACGGCAGTCAGCACACGGTCAGTACGGAAGGAAGGAACGCACCACGTGGACACCCGCCGATACCGCATGGTCGTCACCAGCGGACTCGACTACGTCGGAACCGGAGCCCAGGTCGACGACCGGCTGCGGAACTGGCTGAAGGAGCCGCCCAAGCAGTACGACATCGACGCCTTCGCCGAGGGGCGCAACGAGATAGCCCGGGGCGTGACCCTCGACCACGACTCCGCCACCGGTGCGTCGGGAACGTACGGCCGCTGGCGGCTCCGGGAGACCACCCCGGACGGGACCTGGCAGACGACCGTCGTGATCCGGCAGGCCGGGGCCGGACCGACCTGGGTCCAGCTCGACGTGGAGCACCTTCCCGACGACCCGCACGCCCTTCCCGTACCGGCCAAGACCCCGCGGCTCGCCGGAAACCTGCTCGACGTACTCCAGGCGCGCGACGGGCTCGCCGACGTGACGCGGATGCCGCAGGTCATCGAGGCCGACGACGTGGACTCCGTCATCGACGAGCTGTGCGACGAGCGGCGGCGCCTGCCCGTCGTCGTGGCCAGCACCCCGTACGGCGTGGACTTCGAAGCGTGGCTGGAAGGCACCGTGGACCCGCTGGTCCGCCCGCTGGCCGGCCTCGCCGTCCTCTACGTCCTCGCGCCCGAGGCCGAGCCGCGCTTCAACCGGGCCCTGGAGCACCACCAGGTCTTCGCCGGCGGGATCCGCACCTACCTCCCGGGAGTGGACCCGGCCTGGGCGGCCGACGGGCAGCGCCACCGGGTGATGTCCCGCAAGGCCGTCACCGAGAGCCCGGTGCGGGCCCGCCGCCTCCTCGCCCAGCTGCCGCAGAGCCTGGCGACCCACGCCCCGCTGCCGCCGGCCCTCGACTCCGTTCCCCTCCTGCGCGCCCGCACCAAGGAAGCCGTCGGGACGTCCGACCTGGAGCGGCTCAGGGACGAGAACCACGCCCTCTTCGAGATCCTGGAGGAGGCGGGGCGCGAGCAGCGGATCCGGGCCGACGAGATCCGGGACCTGAAGCAGGAACTGCAGAGCGCACGGCAGGGCGAATCGCTGCTGACGGTCGAGTACGACGAGCAGTACCGGGACCTGCAGCGCGCCAAGGCCCAGGTACGGGCGCTCCAGAAACGGCTCCTCGTACTCAACGCCGGCGAGGCCGCGTACATGCCGGTCGAGCCCGGACCCGCCGAGCCGGCGTCCTTCTCGGAGATCCTCGCCCGGATCGCCGAGATGCCCCGCGTCCATTTCACCGGCTCCCGCAAGATCACCCTCGAACTCGACGACCAGGCGTACGGCTCTTCCTGGGGCCGCATGACCTGGGACGCCCTGCTGGCACTCCGCGACTACGCCGACGCCGCGGCCGGCGGCGACACCTCCCGCGACTTCAAGCAGTGGTGCGAGGACGTGCCCGAGGGCATGCACGCCATCTCCCCCCGGAAGATCATCCGGGACGAGTCGAAGTCGGTGAAGAGCAAGCCCGACTGGCGCAAGGAACGCACCTTCCCCGTACCGGACCACGTCGATCCCACCCGCAGGGTCTTCATGGGCGCGCACATCAGAATCGGCGGCGGCAACACCGTGGCCCCCCGCCTCCACTACCACGACGCCTCCTGCGCCACCCACGGCATCTTCGTCGGCTACATCGGCCCCCACCTCACCAACACCCTCACCTGACACGCGGGCGCTCTTGTGGGGGTGGGGGGCCGCTGGTGCCATGGCTTGAGGGTCGCCGTGAGCGTCAGGGGGACGGGTGAACGAGCTGCGGGTCACTTCGTGGAAGCGGTACGGGCACGATCGGCTGTACGTGAACCTGCCGGACGGGACGGCGGTGGCGTGGGTGGACCGCACGACCGGAGGGATCACGTTCTTGCGCACGGGGTACGGCGACGCCGTCCTGGACGCGCTGGCCCGCCGGGCGGCCTACGTTCCGTCGGATGCCCGGGATTCCGCGGATGCCGGCCCCGGGCCGGCCCTGCCTCCGCTGACACCGGAGTACGACCTCGCCCCGAACCGCCCCGGTGAGCAGGTGCGGAAGCGGCTCGGCGAGACGGGGCCCGGGTCCCGGCCCGGGCCCGGCTTCCTGGGGCGTGCGGTCGCCCGGGTGCTGCGGCACGGGACCGAGGGGGACGCGTGGCGCACCGGTCTGGCCGGCGAGCGCCGGGTCGGGGAGGAACTGGATCGGCTGACCCGTCAGGGGTGGCACGTCCTCCACTCCGTGCCCCTGCCGCGCCAGGTCGACATCGACCACCTGCTCATCGGCCCCGGCGGGGTCTTCACCGTCAATACGAAGCGGCATCCCCGCAAGACCGTCTGGGTCGGGGACGACATGGTGAAGATCAACGGCGGCAGGGCCCAGCCGTACGGGATCAAGAGCCGGTCCGAGGCCCGACGCGCGCGGAAGGTGCTGGAGGAGCACTGCGACTTCCCCGTACCCGTCGAACCGGTCCTGGTCTTCGTCGACGTCCTCACGCTCGACGTCGTCGCCACACAGCTCACGATCCGCGTCTACCGGGAACGGGAGGTCTCCGCTCTGGCCCCCCTCTCGGGGGTGTTCAGCGCACCTCAGGTCGAGCAGATCTACGGCGTCGCCCGAGACCGCCGGGCATGGCTCGCCGCCTGACCGGGCCGGACGCGCCCCTCAGGCGCCCCGGTCCCACTCCGCGGCGACCCTCCCCGTCCGGGACTGCCCGAAGTCGTCCTCGTCCTCGTCCTCGTCCTCGACGCCGAGGTCGTGCCGCAGGAGATACACGCCGTCGGACAGCGGCCCGCCCGCCGGCACGCCGCGTCGAGCCGGGGACCGGCCCACGTCCCTGGGAGTACGGCTCGGCCCAGGCCCCCTTCGCGGCGTCGAGAAGGGCCGGATCGACGCTCTCGTGCCTGGCGGTAGACAGGGGAAACCACCGGGGTGGTCATGGTGATGTACCTGCCTCGGGCGCCCAGCGGCGGGAGACATCGACCGCATTCCGGAACCTTCCGGACGGCGAAGACCGATTGCGCGGCGGCGAGGTGGGGGGGGCCGGTTCACCCCCGCGGGGTGACCGGACGGCGCTAGCCTGGCCGGGTGAATGCGCGTACCTCCCTTGTGAAATGGCTGGGGACCCTGGATCCGCAGCGGCTCACCGCGTTACTGGAGGAGCGGGATCTGCCGCTTGCCGCCGGGTACCGACGGATCACCACCCTCCGCGAGCTCGCCGAACACCTGCTCACCGACGAGTCGGTGGGCCAGGGCCTGATGGCGGGCACCGCCGGAGAACTGGAATTGCTCGCTTCCATCGCCGCCCTTGCTCTGGAGCGGCACGGCCCCGTAGCCGGTGGCGAGGCCGAGGACGGGCCCCGGTATCCCTGGCAACAGCGGACGCCCCTTCCCCCGGTGGAACCCGCGGACCGATTGGTGCCTGAGCGGGACGTACTGTCCTGGTTCGAGCCGGGGGAGAAGCGGCGGCGGGCTGAGCACACACTCGCCCGGCTCCGGGAGCGCGCGCTGTTGCTCCCCGCGCCCAAGGGCCAACTGGCGCTCCCACCGCTGCTGCACGTCCGGGCCGCCGGGTTCGACGGTTACGGGCGTACGGCCGACCGGCTGCTGACCACCGCCTACAACGCCCCGGAGGTCAAGCGGATCGCCGCAAACCTCTTCGGCGAGGGCGCGGCCCGTACCCGCGACCAAGCCCAGGAGCTGATCACCGCTCTGCTCGCCGATCCCGCCCGGGTGCGGGCACTGGTGGCGGACGCGCCGGTCCGGGCGCTGGAACTGCTGGACCACCTGGTACCCGGTCCGCCGCTGCTGCGAACCCACTGCTTCGCCGGCCGATACGGGGAGCAGCACGCAGGCCCGGACGCGAAGTACGTCTTCCGGGAGGGCGGCAGCGGCGACGAGGGCACCGACTGGCTGGCCGGGCGCGGGCTGCTGGTCCCCATCGGACTCGACCTGGTGGAGCTTCCCTACGAGGTCGCCCGCGCGCTCCGCGATGGCGGCGCGGCTCCCAGCCCCCGGCTGGAACCGGAGCCGTTCACCGCCACCGGGCCGCTGCCGTCCGGCTGGGAGGGCGAGGGTGGCACGGCCGCCGCGGCGGCCGCCTGGCGCGCCGAACTGGTCCTGCGGGCGCTGGCCGCCGAGCCGGTCGCGATCCGCAAGGCGGGCGGGATCGCCGTACGGGACACCCGGCGGCTGGCCAAGGCGGCCGGGGCCGATGAGGCCGGCACCCGGGTGTGGCTGGACCTCGCGGTGAACGCCGGACTGGCCGCGCCCCGGGACGACGAACCGGCCCCCGCTCCCCGCGGCCGCCGGAACTCCAAGGGCCCGGGCCCCAAGCCCTCCGCCCGGCTGCTGCCGAGTGACCGCTATGACGCTTGGGCGGCCGCCCCCGCAGCGGGCAAGCTGCTACCGCTGCTGGCCGCCTGGGCTGTGGTACCCGCCATTCTCAGCCACTGGCCGGACCCCGACGAGACCCCGGTCGCGCTCATCAGCCCGCAGGACGAGGACGCCGTGACCCTCCGCACCGGGGTCCTACGAGCGCTCGCCGTCCTCCCCGACGGACACGAGCTGACCGGGAACGCGCGGGGATACACCGAACTGCTGTCCCTGGCCACGTGGTTCCAGCCCGCACTGCGCGGCCACTTGGCCGCAGACGGCGCCGGGGAGCTGACCGGCCTGGACGGAGTGCTCGACCGCATGGCGGCCACCCTGTCCGAGGCGGCCCTGCTCGGCGTGGTCGCCCACGGCGCGCTCACCCCCGTCGGGCGCGCCCTGTGCCGACTGCTGGAGGCGGGAGCCGCCCACCACTACCCGGCAGTTCCCGGCGCGGGCGCGGACCCGTCCGCCCGCGGCCCGGAGGGCCTGGGCGAAGACCTCTCCCTCCGCCCCGCCTTGGCGAAAGCGGTGACCACCCTTCGCGAGGAGCTGTACGCGGCGCTGCCCCGGGCCAGCGACACGGCCCGGTTCCAGAGCGACCTGACCGCCACCGTCACCGGCGCGCCCGCGCCCGCCCTCGCCGACCTGCTCTCCGCGGTCGGCGACATCGAGTCCGAGGGCCACGCGGTGGTCTGGCGCATCACGGCAACCTCCATCCGCTGGGCCCTGGACGCCGGCTGGAGCGCGGACGAACTCCTCGACCGCCTCACGGCGGCAAGCGAGCGCGGCACCCCGCTACCCCAGCCACTCGCCTACACGATCAAGGACACCGCCC
This sequence comes from Streptomyces sp. NPDC029164, assembly GCF_055563995.1. Lineage (NCBI taxonomy): Bacteria > Bacillati > Actinomycetota > Actinomycetes > Kitasatosporales > Streptomycetaceae > Streptomyces > Streptomyces sp. NPDC029164. The sequence goes on from NZ_JBVHWW010000004.1 coordinate 227,592, forward strand.
GCACCCACGGACAACTCAAGGTCGTCCGCTCGGCCTGCTGCATCCGCTCGGACGACACCGCCCTGATCGCCGAGGTGGCCCAGTCCCGCGGCCTGACCAAACTCCGCCTGCGCCGGATCGCCCCCACGGTCCTGATCTCCACAGCCCCGCCGGAGGAGACGCTGTCAGCCCTCCGCACGGCCGGCTACGCCCCCACCCAGGAAGCCGAGACCGGCACCACGGTCCTGGACCGCGCCCCAGCGGACCGCGCACCGAGCCTCCTTCCGTCCCTGGACGAGGCCCACCGGACGTACGGCGAACACGCTCCGGGCGTCCCCTCCAGTGCCCGGAACCTGGCAGTGATGATCACCGCGGTCGGCTAAGGGGCCCGCCGGCCGGCCCCGTTGCTCGGCGGCGCTGCGAGCGGGGCGTGTGAGCCTGGAGGTAGGGCGAATCGCCCTGCTTCGGCCCCGGTCACGCGAAGGTGCCCGGGGCCGACACTTGAACGGTGGCTTCGGTCGTGGCTTGTGAGCCGTTCAGCTACAGGGCATTCAGCGGCCGATGTCGTCCAGCTCGGTCAAGTCCTCATGAGAAAGGGAGAGTCCCGCGCCGGCGATGTTCTCGCGCAGGTGTGCCGTCGATGACGTGCCGGGGATGAGCAGGATGTTCGGTGATCGCTGCAGCAGCCAGGCCAGTGCCACGGACATCGATGTCGCCTCCAGTCGAGCGGCGACCGCCGAGAGCACCGAGGACTGAAGCGGGCTAAAGCCCCCGAGGGGGAAGAAGGGCACGTACGCGACGCCGTCGGTGGCGAGCCGGTCGATGAGCTTGTCGTCGTGGCGGTGGGCGAGGTTGTACATGTTCTGCACGCACACGATCGGTGCGATGCTCTGTGCCTCGATGACCTGCTCCTCGGTGGCGTTGCTGACCCCGAGGTGGCGGATCAGGCCCTGCTGCTGGAGTTCCACGAGCGTCTCGAACGCCTCGGCGAGCGAGCCGGGCTGGGGACCTTCGGCGTTGCCGAGTCGGAGGTTGACCAGGTCGAGTACGTCGAGCCGGAGGGGCTTGAGGTTGTCGTGGATCTGGCGGCGCAGATCTTCGGGTCGCCAGGCCGTGGGCCAGCCACCCTGTTCGTCGCGGGTCGCACCCACCTTGGTCACGATGTGCAGCGACTCGGGATAGGGGTGCAGTGCCTCGCGGATCAACTCGTTGGTGACGCGCGGCCCGTAGGCGTCGCTGGTGTCGATGTGGGTGATACCGAGGTCGACCGCTTCACGCAGAACGGCCAGGGCACCCTCGCGATCGGCGGGCGGCCCCATGACCCACGGGCCGGCCAGTTGCATGGCGCCGTAGCCGAACCGGGTGACGGTCAAGTCACCCAGAGTCCAGGTGCCGCCGGGAAGGGAGAGGGAGGGTGTGCTCATCCTGTTGCCTTTCGTCGTGCACTTGGGGGTGGCGCCTGCTGCCTCCCTGCATCAGCATTGGAGAGAAACTTCCTGTCGGGAAGTAGGCACTTGGGAGTGCGTAACCCACCCATCGGTGAGAGGTGCGATCAGTGACGACGATGAAGGCGGCCCAGAAGAGGGCTCAGGCCAAGGTGGAGTACAACGCGTTCCTGGCAGGGTGCCCCAGCCGGCAACTGCTCGACCGAATCTCGGACAAGTGGGTCGTCCTGATTTTGTGTGCGCTGGGCGGCGACAACAGCCCTGGCCAGCCCGGTGCAGCACACGCAGACGCCCCGAAGGCGATGCGTTACTCCGAGATCTCTCGACTTCTGGCCGGAGTCAGCCAGAAGATGCTGACCCAGACACTACGGTCGCTGGAGCACGATGGTCTGCTCACCCGTACCGTGACGCCAACCGTCCCTGTCACCGTCTCCTACGAGCTGACCGACCTCGGCCTCTCGCTCCACCACATGACGCGCGGGCTCAGAAACTGGGCGCAGACACACATGGCCGAGGTCCTCGCAAACCGCGAGAACTACAACGCTCGCACCTCCTGAAGACTCACATCCAACCGTCCAACAGCTCTACATTCTCGGCGCTACACCCTCAACTGCGAAGAGCCCTCAAAGGCGACCGCGTGAGCAGGCGCGAGTGACCGAACGGGCACGTCCGCACCGGCCCGACGGAGGTCTCTACGGGGCAGCCCTTAGTCCTTGCGCTCATGCGACAAGTGTCAAGAGCCATAGGTCTGTTCGCGCCTCTGCTCTTCATGGCTGGGTGCGGTGGGAAGCAAACCACCACCACGACCGGTGGTGTCACCACAACGGTCGTGCAGGACAGCCAATGAGTCACTGCCGCGATCTCGGCCGGCACTGTTCTCATCAGCTCGGCCGCCGCGGCCTGGATCACCCACTACTTCACTGGGCGGACCGAGCAGCGGAGGCAGCAGCACGCCGACGTCCAGGAGGCTGCGAAGCGCGAGCGCGAGGCCAAGCTGACGCACGAGCAGCGCATCCGCGAGCAGGTGGTCGCCACTTCTAAGTGGCCGGCACTGCTGAAGCGCTGTCGAATCTCACGAGACGACCCGGTGCCGCTGGGCTGGACGGGACGCGCGAGCAGTTGTACGAGCGGGCCCGACGGGTGATCAGCGATGCATCAGGCTGACGCGCGGCCCCCACGCCCCTCACACGGGACCAGCGCGGAGCAACGACAAAGGCCCGGACTCAGTGGGACTGAGTTCGGGCCTTCATGCTTGGCACTTCAGCTGGTCAGCGACACTTACACACTGGCAGCTGGAGTGCCCCCGGCAGGATTCGAACCTGCGCACACGGCTCCGGAGGCCGTTGCTCTATCCCCTGAGCTACGGGGGCGCGGTCGCTGGTGTTGCGGCGACGGGTTGAACACTACCAGCTTCCGCGGGGTGATCAGGAACGGGTTTCCGGGGGAGGAGGGGGTGGGTCGCCCGCAGGGGGTGGAAGTGGCAAAAACCCGGACGCGGGGGCTCGGCTCGACCTACTCTCGAGTTGTGCCAGGCGTCTCAGGCCGGGTGCTTGTTGTCGACGACAACAAGGTCATCCGGCAGCTGATCAAGGTCAATCTCGAGCTGGAGGGCTTCGAGGTCGTGACCGCGAACGATGGTGTCGAGTGTCTGGACGTGGTCCATCGCGTGTGCCCCGATGTGATCACGCTCGACGTGGTCATGCCGCGGCTGGACGGGTTCGGGGCGGCCGCGCAGTTGCGGGCCGATCCGCGGACCCGGGACGTGCCCGTGGCCATCGTGAGCGCCTGCACGCAGCAGGAGGTGGAGGCCGGGATCGCGGCCGGGGTGGACGCCTTCCTCGCGAAGCCCTTCGAGCCCGCCGAGCTCGTGCGCGTCGTACGCAGGCTGGTCGAGCGCAAGGACCGGCGCGACGGGAGGAAAGGAGCGCCCGCCGGGCGCGGGAGGGGCTGAGCCCCCGGCCTCCTGTTCACATGGCGAAACCCTTCGCGGGATGACACGGCGTCTCCCCTAGGCTGGTCCCGTGACCCCCGCAGACCTCTCCCCTTGCGTCGTACGCGCCGTGCGCTGCGCCGTCGCGGACGGGGAGCTGGCCGCCGGTGCGGCCGCGCCCGAGCGGGTCGTGATCGAGCGGACCCGGCCCGGTGGGGTGGGGGAGTACGCCACCCCCGTCGCCTTCCACGTCGCCAAGGCGGCCGGCCGTCCGCCCCGTGCCGTGGCGGACGTACTGGCCCGCCGGCTCGGCGCGGAGCCCGGCGTCGAGCGCGTCGAGGTCACGGGAGCCGGGTTCCTCAATTTCGTGCTGACCGCGCCCTCCGCCCCCGATGTCGTCCGCGACGCCCTCATCCGCGACATCGTCATCCGGGACGTGCGCGGCGGGGCCATGTTCGCCGCCCCCGCCCACGGGACCGCCCCCGCCCACGAGACCGGGCTCACCGGCGAGACCGCCCCCTCCCACGAGACCGGGCTCGGGCTGCGCGAGCGCGTCGTGCGCCGCGCCGTCCTGCGGCTCGTGTGCGCCCAGGGCGGTACCGAGCGCGACCTGCCCGCGAGCCTGCCCGTCGCCCCCCTCGCCAAGCGGGACTCCGACGTCGTCGCCCGGTACGGGGCCGGGGCCGCGCACTGGCGGATGCTCTCCGTGCCGGCCCGGGAGACCCCCGCCTTCTCCGAGCTGCTGCTCCTCCAGGGCGAGGGCAACGAGTTCTTCCGGGTGCGCTACGCCCACGCCCGCAGCCGGGCGCTGCTCAGGAACGCCGAACAGCTGGGCTTCCACCCCGAGACCGGGGAGGTCTCCGACGCGCCCGCGCTGCTGCGCGCCCTCGCCGACCACCCCCTCGCCCTCGAAGCCGCCGCGCACCACCGTGCGCCCGAGCGGCTCACCCGCGACCTCGTCGAGCTGGCGGACGCGCTGCTCGACTTCCAGTACCGCGTCCTGCCCCAGGGCGACGAGAAACCCTCGGCCGCCCACCGCGCCCGGCTGGCTCTTGCCGAAGCCGCCGGGACGGTGCTGGCCGGCGGCCTGGCCCTGCTCGGCATAGACGCACCGACACGACTGTGAACCGCGAAGAGAGATACCGATGAGCCGTTCCGCGCACCCCGCCGGACCCCGCCACGCCGACGTCCTGCCCGAGGGGCACTACTCGCCGCCGCCCGCCGACCTGAACGCGCTGGACGAGAAGGTCTGGGCGCGGACCGTCACGCGCGACGGCGACGGTGTCGTGTCCGTCGGCGGCATCGAAGTGACCCGGCTCGCCGAGGAGTTCGGCACGCCCGCGTACTTCCTGGACGAAGAGGACTTCCGGGCGCGGTGCCGGGCCTGGGCGCACGCCTTCGGTGCCGACGCCGACGTCTTCTACGCCGGGAAGGCGTTCCTCTCCAAGGCCGTCGTGAAGTGGCTGAAGGAGGAGGGGCTGAACGTCGACGTCTGCTCCGGCGGGGAGCTGGCCACCGCCCTCGCCGCGGGGATGCCCGCCTCCCGCATCGCCTTCCACGGCAACAACAAGTCCGAGGGCGAGATCCGCAGGGCCGTCGGGGCCGGGGTCGGACGGATCGTGCTCGACTCCTTCCAGGAGATCGCCCGCGTCGCGCACATCGCCCGTGAACTGGGCGTGCGCCAGCCCGTGCAGATCCGCGTGACGGTCGGCGTCGAGGCGCACACGCACGAGTTCATCGCCACCGCCCACGAGGACCAGAAGTTCGGGATCGCCGTCGCGGACGGGTCCGCCGCCGAGGCCGTGCGGCGCGCGCTCGGGCACGACAGCCTGGAGCTGCTCGGCGTCCACTCCCACATCGGGTCGCAGATCTTCGACATGGCCGGCTTCGAGGTCTCCGCCAAGCGCGTCGTGCGGCTGCTCGCCGCCGTGCGCGACGAGCACGGCGTGGAGCTGCCCGAGATCGACCTCGGCGGCGGGCTCGGCATCGCCTACACCTCGAACGACGACCCGCGCGAGCCCCACGAGATCGCCAAGGCCCTGCACGAGATCGTGGCCCGGGAGTGCGAGAGCGCCGGGCTGCGCGCCCCCCGGATCTCGGTCGAGCCCGGCCGCGCCATCGTCGGCCCGACCGCCTTCACGCTCTACGAGGTCGGGACGATCAAGCCCCTCGAAGGACTCCGTACGTACGTGAGCGTCGACGGCGGGATGTCCGACAACATCCGCACCGCCCTGTACGACGCCGAGTACTCCATTTCCCTCGTCTCCCGCACCTCCACCGCCGAGCCCATGCTCGTACGCGTCGTCGGCAAGCACTGCGAGAGCGGCGACATCGTCGTGAAGGACGCCTTCCTGCCCGCCGACCTGGCCCCCGGCGACCTCCTCGCCGTTCCGGCCACCGGTGCGTACTGCCGCTCCATGGCCAGCAACTACAACCACGCGCTGCGCCCGCCCGTCGTCGCCGTGCGTGACGGACAGGCCCGAGTGATCGTCCGCCGCGAGACGGAGGAAGATCTCCTGCGTCTCGACCTCGGATAATGAAATTGGTGTCTCACTCAATGGACCGAGGATGGAAACTGCTGTCCATTGAGTGAGACTGGTTCCACCCGGCGCGCAACCCGCGCGCGGGCTACTGATGGAAGATCGAAAGGCGTAGGTCGAATGATGCGTACGCGTCCGCTGAAGGTGGCGCTGCTGGGCTGTGGAGTGGTCGGCTCAGAGGTGGCTCGCATCATGACGACGCACGCCGACGACCTCACGCAGAGGATCGGCGCGCCCGTGGAGCTTGCCGGCGTGGCGGTGCGCCGCCCCTCGAAGGTGCGCGAGGGCATCGACCCCGCGTTGATCACCACCGATGCGACCGCCCTCCTCAAACGCGGTGACATCGACATCGCCATCGAGGTCATCGGCGGCATCGAGCCCGCCCGCGGCCTGATCACCACCGCCTTCGAGCACGGCATCTCCGTGGTCTCCGCGAACAAGGCGCTGCTCGCCCAGGACGGCGCCGCGCTGCACGCCGCGGCCGAGGCTGCCGGGCTGGACCTCTACTACGAGGCCGCCGTCGCCGGCGCCATCCCGCTGGTGCGCCCGATGCGCGAGTCCCTCGCCGGCGACAAGATCAACCGGGTGATGGGCATCGTCAACGGCACGACGAACTTCATCCTCGACAAGATGGACTCGACAGGCGCCGGCTATCAGGAGGCGCTCGACGAGGCCACGGCCCTCGGGTACGCCGAGGCCGACCCGACCGCCGACGTCGAGGGCTACGACGCCGCCGCCAAGGCCGCGATCCTGGCCGGCATCGCCTTCCACACCCGCGTCCGCCTGGACGACGTGTCCCGCGAGGGCATGACCGAGGTCAGCGCCGCCGACTTCGCCTCCGCCAAGCGGATGGGCTGCACCATCAAGCTCCTCGCCATCCTGGAGCGCGCCGCGGACGGCGAGTCCGTCACCGCCCGCGTCCACCCGGCGATGATCCCGCTCACCCACCCGCTCGCCTCCGTCCGCGAGGCGTACAACGCCGTCTTCGTCGAGGCGGAGGCCGCCGGGCGGCTCATGTTCTACGGGCCCGGCGCGGGCGGCGCGCCGACCGCCTCCGCGGTCCTCGGCGACCTCGTCGCCGTCGCCCGCAACAAGCTCGCCGAGGCAACGGGGCCCGGCGAGTCCGCGTACACCCAGCTGCCGGTCAGCCCCATGGGGGACGTCGTCACGCGCTACCACATCAGCCTCGATGTGGCGGACAAGCCGGGCGTCCTCGCCCAGGTGGCGACCACCTTCGCGGAGCACGGTGTCTCCATCGACACGGTCCGCCAGCAGGGCAAGGACGGCGAGGCCTCCCTCGTCGTCGTCACTCACCGCGCGCCCGACGCCGCCCTCTCCGGGACCGTCGAGGCACTGCGGAAGCTGGACACCGTGCGCGGTGTGGCCAGCATCATGCGTGTTGAAGGGGAGTAAGGACCCATGAGCAGCAATCGCACCCACCAGTGGCGCGGCATCATCGAGGAGTACCGGGACCGCCTGCCGGTGACGGACGCCACTCCCGTGGTGACGCTCCGCGAGGGTGGCACTCCCCTCGTCCCCGCGCAGGTGCTCTCCGAGCGCACCGGCTGTGAGGTCCACCTGAAGGTCGAGGGGGCCAACCCCACCGGGTCCTTCAAGGACCGCGGCATGACCATGGCGATCAGCAAGGCCAAGGAGGAGGGCGCCAAGGCGGTCATCTGCGCCTCCACCGGCAACACTTCGGCCTCCGCCGCCGCGTACGCGGTGCGCGCCGGGATGGTCTCCGCCGTGCTCGTGCCGCGCGGCAAGATCGCGCTCGGCAAGATGGGCCAGGCCCTCGTGCACGGCGCCAAGATCCTGCAGGTGGACGGCAACTTCGACGACTGCCTGAACCTGGCCCGCGCGCTCTCCGACAACTACCCGGTCGCGCTGGTCAATTCGGTCAACCCGGTGCGCATCGAGGGTCAGAAGACGGCCGCGTTCGAGATCGTCGACGCGCTCGGCGACGCCCCCGACATCCACGTGCTGCCCGTCGGCAACGCCGGCAACATCACCGCGTACTGGAAGGGCTTCAAGGAGTACATGGCCGACGGCCTGTCCTCCCGTACGCCCCGCGTGTGGGGTTTCCAGGCCTCCGGCTCCGCGCCGATCGTGCGCGGCGAGGTCGTCAAGGAGCCGCACACCATCGCCACCGCGATCCGCATCGGCAACCCGGCCTCCTGGGACTACGCCCTGCAGGCGCGCGACGAGTCGGGCGGCTTCATCGACGAGGTGACCGACCGCCAGATCCTCGCCGCCTACCGGCTGTTGGCCGCGCAGGAGGGCGTCTTCGTCGAGCCCGCCTCGGCCGCATCGGTGGCCGGCCTGCTCAAGGCCGCCGAGCTGGGCTTGGTGGACCCCGGTCAGAAGATCGTGTGCACCGTCACCGGCAACGGCCTGAAGGACCCCGACTGGGCGATCGCCGGCGCTCCGCAGCCGGTCACCGTTCCGGTGGACGCCGAGGCCGCCGCCGTCCGTCTGGGGCTGGTCTAGGCCGGATCCGGTGCGGGGACCCGGTGATGGCCGGTCCCCGCGTGATCCCGGTGGTAACGCACACCACGTGTGAGCCGGTTCCGGAGGGCTTCCGAGGCCCTCCGGAACCCGGCAACTCACCCCGTACGACGACAAAAGTGCGGCTGAAGCCGTCGAAGTCCGCGACACGCATCGTGCGCCTCCTGTGCGCCCTATGTCGCGAGAGAACCTTCCTTCGATACGCTGTACTTACATCCGCCACCGCGCATATGACTGCGGTGCTGCCCCGAGGGCCTTCGGGTGTCGTACGTTCTCCAGTACATTCGCAGCGAGCCAGCGAAGAGCGAAGATCTCGCACAGTCACAAGGAGTGTCATCGGACGATGGCCGGTCCAGCGTTCCGCGCCGCCGCCGTACGGGTGCGCGTCCCCGCCAGCAGTGCCAACCTCGGCCCGGGCTTCGACGCCCTGGGCCTGGCCCTGGGGCTCTACGACGACGTAGTCGTCCGGGTGGCCGACTCCGGCCTGAACATCGACATCGCGGGCGAGGGCGCCGACACCCTCCCGCGGGACGAGAGCCACCTGCTCGTACGCTCCATGCGCACCGCCTTCGACCTGCTGGGCGGACAGCCGCGCGGCCTTGAGGTCGTCTGCGCCAACCGGATCCCGCACGGCCGCGGCCTCGGTTCCTCCTCCGCCGCGATCTGCGCCGGCATCGTCGCCGCCCGCGCCGTGACCATAGGCGGCGAGGCCAGGCTCGACGACGCGGCGCTGCTGGAGCTCGCCACCGAGATCGAGGGACACCCCGACAACGTCGCCGCCTGTCTGCTCGGCGGATTCACCCTGGCGTGGATGGACGGCGGCAGTGCCAAGGCGATCCGAATGGAGCCTGCCGAATCCATCGTTCCGGTGGTCTTCGTGCCGTCCAAGCCGGTCCTGACGGAGACCGCGCGCGGCCTGCTGCCGCGCAGCGTCCCGCACGTGGACGCGGCCGTCAACGCGGGCCGCGCGGGCCTGCTCGTGGAAGCCCTGACCAGGCGTCCCGAGCTGCTGCTGCCCGCCACCGAAGACCGGCTCCACCAGGAGTACCGGTCCCCGGCGATGCCCGAGAGCGTCGCACTTGTGAACCGACTGCGGGCGGACGGGATCCCCGCGGTCATCTCCGGCGCGGGCCCCACGGTCCTCGCGCTGGTCGACAACGGCGCGGCCGACAAGGTCGCGCAGCTCGCGGGCGAGGGATGGGCGGCCAACCGGCTCGCCCTCGACGCCGCGGGCGCGAGCGTACTTCCGCTGGGCACCCAGGGCGGCTAAGGCCGTTCTTGTGGGATGCGCAGCCGGTCAGGGGCGGGCGGCCAGGGCAGGCCGCCCGCGCGGAAGGGCGCGATTGCCGGTGATTGAGAGGGGGAATATCTATTGGATCCGGTAGTGTTAGTCTCAAGTGCGCATCGGAAGCCGCCATGGCTCGGTGCTCAGTGTCCCCATCCGGGACCACATTTCTTCCGGGAGCCTCCCCGACTGCTTTGATCACTTCCAGCAGTTTCGAGCACGCTCCGGAATCGGCGTGACATTCCCACGCTTTCAGCTCGGGGGCTTCTCGCCGGAACCACCCATGCACGTTTCTCTCCCGCCGTATCTCTATCGGCGGACCACCGCCCCGGCACGGTCCACACCTAGGACTGTTGTCGGACAGCACAACCGGTCGCCGAGCCAGACAGGCCGACGTCCGCTCCAGGGAAGGACCCTTCGTGAGCGACACCACCGATCTGATGGGCGCTGCCGACACCTCTGTCGACGCCAGTGCCCCCGCCGCGGGCGCCGCACCCAAGCGCCGACGCACCGGCACCGGCCTTGACGGCATGGTCCTCGCCGAGCTGCAGCAGGTCGCGTCGGGCCTCGGGATCAGGGGCACCGCGCGGATGCGCAAGAGCCAGCTGATCGAGGTCATCAAGGAGGCGCAGGCGGGCAGCGGTGCTCCCAAGGCCGCGGCCTCCGCCGCCGGGGACACCGCCGAGGCCAAGCCGAAGCGCCGCGCCACCAGCAAGGCCCGAACGGGCGAGGCCGCCGCCGAGGCGCCCGCCGAGAAGCCTGCCGCGCAGGCGCAGATCGAGATCCCGGGCCAGCCGGCCAGCGACGACGCGCCGGCCGGCGAGCGCCGCCGCCGTCGGGCCACGGCCCCCTCCGGCAGCCCCGAGGGCTCGGCGCCCGTCGCCGTGCAGGTCGAGCAGAAGACCGAGACCGTGACGGCCGCCCCGGCGCAGTCCGAGGTCAAGGCCGACGCCACGGCGGTCTCCGCCGGCCAGGCGCCGGGTCAGGACGGCGAGGGCCGCGGCCGTCGCGACCGCCGTGACCGCGCCGAGCGCGGCGACCGCCAGCGCGACCGCCGTGACCGCGGTGCCAAGGGCGACGACCAGGGCCAGGGCGGCCAGGGTCAGGCCCCGCAGGGTGGTCAGGGCGGACAGGGCGGCGGCCGTCAGGACCGCGCCGACCGTCAGGACCGCGCCGACCGTCAGGACCGCCAGCAGCAGGGCGGCCGCGGCCAGGGCCAGGGCCAGGCTCAGCAGGGCCGTCAGGACCGCCAGGACAACGGTCCGCAGGACGACTTCGACGGTGAGGACGGCCGCCGTGGCCGTCGCGGCCGCTACCGCGACCGTCGTGGCCGTCGTGGCCGTGACGAGTTCGCCCCGAGCGAGCCGCAGGTCGCCGACGACGACGTGCTGATCCCCGTCGCGGGCATCCTCGACATCCTCGACAACTACGCGTTCATCCGGACCTCGGGCTACCTGCCCGGTCCCAACGACGTGTACGTGTCCCTCGCCCAGGTCCGCAAGGCCGGCCTGCGCAAGGGTGACCACACCACCGGTGCGGTCCGTCAGCCCAAGGACGGCGAGCGCCGCGAGAAGTTCAACGCCCTCGTGCGTCTGGACTCGGTGAACGGCATGGCGCCCGAATCCGGCCGCGGCCGCCCGGAGTTCCAGAAGCTGACCCCGCTCTACCCGCAGGACCGGCTCCGTCTGGAGACCGACCCGGGCGTGCTGACCACCCGCATCATCGACCTCGTGTCGCCGATCGGTAAGGGCCAGCGCGGTCTGATCGTGGCCCCGCCGAAGACCGGCAAGACCATGATCATGCAGGCGATCGCCAACGCGATCACCACGAACAACCCCGAGTGCCACCTGATGGTCGTCCTGGTCGACGAGCGTCCGGAAGAGGTCACCGACATGCAGCGGTCGGTCAAGGGCGAGGTCATCTCCTCGACCTTCGACCGCCCGGCCGAGGACCACACCACCGTCGCCGAGCTGGCCATCGAGCGCGCCAAGCGTCTCGTCGAGCTGGGTCACGACGTGGTCGTCCTGCTGGACTCCATCACCCGTCTGGGCCGCGCGTACAACCTCGCGGCGCCCGCCTCCGGCCGCATCCTGTCCGGTGGTGTCGACTCGACCGCGCTGTACCCGCCGAAGCGCTTCTTCGGTGCCGCGCGCAACATCGAGGACGGCGGCTCGCTGACCATCCTGGCCACCGCGCTCGTCGACACCGGCTCGCGCATGGACGAGGTGATCTTCGAGGAGTTCAAGGGCACCGGCAACATGGAGCTCAAGCTCGACCGGAAGCTCGCCGACAAGCGCATCTTCCCGGCCGTCGACGTCGACCCGTCGGGCACCCGCAAGGAGGAGATCCTCCTCAACGCGGAGGAGCTCGCCATCGTCTGGAAGCTGCGCCGGGTGCTGCACGCGCTCGACTCGCAGCAGGCGATCGAGCTGCTGCTCGACAAGATGAAGCAGACGAAGTCGAACGCCGAGTTCCTGATGCAGATCGCGAAGACGACCCCGTCGGGCAAGAACGACGACTGAGGTCCGGCGTCGGGCGCATGACGCCTGACACGTGGCATCGACCCGAGCAGCCCCCGTCGCACCAGCGGCGGGGGCTGCCGGGCGTTTAAGCGGCTCCAGGGGGCTCCAGGGGGCTCCACACGGCTCCACGGGCACCGGTGCGGGCTTCACCACACCCCGCCCCTGGAACCCTGCGGGACGTTCACCCGTCTGTGTGAGAGGGGCCCGCGGAGTGGACGGCGGGCCGGAACGGACCAGGGGACCAGACTCAGGGACTGAGGAGACATGACCGAGGACAGCATGGGCCGCGGCCGACGTGCCGCGGGCCGGCGCCGGCGCAAACCGCCGAAGCGCCGCAGGGCTCTCGTCATCGCCGCGTGGAGCGCGGCGGGGGTGGTCCTGCTGGGGGGCGCGGGCCTCGGCTACTTCTACTTCAAGCTCAACGGCAATCTGAAGACCGTCGACATCGACCAGGCCCTCGGCACCGACCGCCCGCAGAACGTCGACAACGGCTCGATGGACATCCTGGTGCTCGGCTCCGACTCCCGCGGCGGCGCCAACGGCGAGTACGGCCAGGACGACGGCGGCTCGGCCCGCTCCGACACCGCGATGATCGTCCACCTCTACGAGGGCCACAAGCAGGCCAGCGTCGTATCGATCCCGCGCGACACCATGACGGCCCGTCCCGAATGCCCCACCGGCAAGGGCAAGAGCGACCCGGGCGGCCCGCGCAAGCAGTTCAACGAGGCGTACACCATCGGCGGGGCCGCCTGCGCGGTCAAGACCGTCGAGAAGATGTCGGGGATCCGGATGGACCACTACATCGAGGTCGACTTCACGGGCTTCAAGAAGATCATCGACAACCTCGGCGGCGTCGACGTGACCACCACCAAGCCGATCAAGGACGGCGCCAGCCACCTCGAACTCGCGGCCGGCCCGAACCACCTCAACGGCGAACAGGCCCTCGGCCTCGTCCGCACCCGCAAGAGCGTCGGCGACGGCAGCGACCTGGGCCGAATACAGCTCCAGCAGGCCTTCATCAAGGCACTGATCAAGCAGGTCAAGAGCATCGGGGTGTTCGACAACCCCAAGCGGCTGGTCGACCTCGCCGACTCCGCGACCAAGGCGATCACCACCGACAAGGCGCTCGGCGACGTGAAGTCCCTCATGGGCTTCGCCCAAGGCCTGCAGGGCATCGAGGCCCAGAACATGCACATGATCACCCTGCCGGTGACGGTGGACCCGCGTGACGCCGATCGCGTCGCCCCGCTGACGAAGGAGTCGAAGCTCGTCTGGGAAGCGCTGCTCGCGGACCGGCCGATCCCGGCCGAGGCCACCGAGAAGTCCATGGGGGACAAGGGCACCGTCGGCGGCATCGTCCAGTAGGGAGCCCCTGCTCAGGCGGCTTCCGTACGGATTCCGCGGGGGCGCGGAATAGATGCCGGCCCCCCTCCGTTGAGGGATGCGTCCTCAGAATTTTGACAGGCAGCCCGGTCCTGGCAGACTGGTCTGTCGGCCCCGGTTCACGCAGTGCGCAATTCGGCTCCTGCGACCCGGCGCCCTCCCGAATCTAGGAGACACCTTGAAGCGCGATGTTCACCCCGAGTACGTCGAGACCCAGGTCAGCTGCACCTGTGGCGCGTCGTTCACCACCCGTAGCACCCTGACCGAGGGCTCCATCCGAGCCGAGGTCTGCTCCGAGTGCCACCCGTTCTACACGGGCAAGCAGAAGATCCTCGACACCGGTGGCCGCGTGGCCCGCTTCGAGGCGCGCTTCGGCAAGGGTGCGGCCAAGAAGTAGCGCGACCCAGGCGCCGGTCACCGGCCGCCCCCTGTCCACTCGGGGGCGGCCGGACCGGCGCCTTTGTCGTCGTCTCGCCAAGTCACCCCGTTCGTACTTTCACCACAGGAGCCCCCGATGTTCGAGGCGGTCGAGGAATTGGTCGGCGAACACGCCGATCTTGAGAAGAAGCTCGCCGACCCTTCGGTCCACTCGGATCAGGCCAACGCGCGCAAGCTGAACAAGCGCTACGCGGAGCTGACCCCGATCATCGCGACCTTCCGTGCCTGGAAGCAGTCGGCCGAGGACATCGAGACGGCCAAGGAGTTCGCGGCCGACGACCCGGACTTCGCCGCCGAGGTCAAGGAGCTGACCCAGCAGCGCGAGGAGCTCACCGAGAAGCTCCGCCTGCTGCTGGTCCCGCGTGACCCCAGCGACGACAAGGACGTGCTCCTGGAGGTCAAGGCGGGCGCGGGCGGCGACGAGTCGGCGCTGTTCGCCGGCGACCTGCTGCGCATGTACCTGCGCTACGCCGAGCGGGTGGGCTGGAAGACCGAGATCATCGACGCCACCGAGTCCGAGCTCGGCGGCTACAAGGACGTCCAGGTCTCCGTCCGCACCAAGGGCGGCAACGGCGCCACCGAGCCCGGCCAGGGCGTGTGGGCCCGCCTGAAGTACGAGGGCGGCGTGCACCGCGTCCAGCGGGTTCCGGCCACCGAGTCCCAGGGCCGCATCCACACCTCCGCCGCCGGCGTGCTCGTCACCCCGGAGGCCGAGGAGGTCGAGGTCGAGGTCAACATGAACGACCTCCGCATCGACGTGTACCGCTCCTCCGGCCCCGGCGGCCAGTCCGTCAACACCACCGACTCGGCCGTGCGCATCACGCACCTCCCGACCGGTGTGGTCGCCTCCTGCCAGAACGAGAAGAGCCAGCTCCAGAACAAGGAGCAGGCCATGCGCATCCTGCGGTCGCGCCTGCTGGCCGCCGCCCAGGAAGCCGCCGAGCAGGAGGCCTCCGACGTGCGCCGCAGCCAGGTGCGCAGCGTGGACCGGTCCGAGAAGATCCGTACGTACAACTACCCGGAAAACCGGATCTCGGACCACCGGACCGGTTTCAAGGCGTACAACTTGGACCAGGTGCTCGACGGTGACCTCGACCCGGTCATCCAGGCCTGCGTGGACACCGACTCCGCAGCCAAGCTCGCGGCCGCGCACTGACCCTGATCCCTGCTTCACCCCCCGTTCGACAGCAGCCCGGAGGACCAGCGTGAACTTGCTGCTTGCCGAGGTGGCCCAGGCCACCCAGCGGCTGGCCGCCGCCGGCGTGCCCTCACCGCGTTTCGACGCGGAGGAGCTCGCGGCCTTCGTGCACGGCGTCAAACGGGGGGAACTGCACCACGTCAAGGACGCGGACTTCGACGCCCGCTACTGGGAGGCCGTCGCCCGCCGCGAGGCGCGCGAGCCGCTCCAGCACATCACCGGCCGCGCCTTCTTCCGGTACCTGGAGCTCCAGGTCGGGCCCGGGGTGTTCGTGCCCCGGCCCGAGACCGAGTCGGTCGTCGACTGGGCCATACACGCCGTCCGGGCGATGGACGTGGTCGAGCCCATGATCGTGGACCTGTGCACCGGCTCCGGCGCCATCGCGCTCGCCATGGCGCAGGAGGTGCCGCGCTCGCGCGTGCACGCGGTCGAGCTGTCCGAGGACGCCCTGCGGTGGACCCGCAAGAACGCCGAGGGGTCCAGGGTCACCGTCCACCAGGGCGACGCCCTGAGCGCCCTGCCGGAGCTCGACGGCCAGGTCGACCTGGTCATCTCCAACCCGCCGTACATCCCGCTCACCGAGTGGGAGTACGTCGCCCCCGAGGCCCGCGACCACGATCCGGAGATGGCGCTCTTCTCCGGCGAGGACGGCCTCGACACCATCCGCGGCATCGAGCGCACCGCCCACCGGCTGCTGCGGCCCGGCGGCATCGTCGTCATCGAGCACGCCGACACCCAGGGCGGCCAGGTCCCGTGGATCTTCGCCGAGGAACGGGGCTGGGCCGACGCGGCCGACCATCCGGACCTCAACAACCGTCCCCGCTTCGCGACCGCGCGCAAGGCACTGCCGTGACCGGCGCGACGATTCCCGCCACCCCCCTGCTGCACGAGGAGGCCCGCTGATGGCCCGGCGATACGACTGCAACGACGCGACGGACCGTAAGACGGGTCTGCGTGAAGCCGCGTCCGCCGTGCGCCGCGGCGAGCTCGTCGTGCTGCCCACCGACACCCTGTACGGGATCGGCGCGGACGCCTTCAGCCCGGAGGCCGTCCACGACCTGCTCGCCGCCAAGGGGCGGGGGCGCGGTATGCCCACCCCGGTGCTCATCGGCTCCCCGAACACCCTGCACGGCCTCGTCACGGACTTCTCCGAGCAGGCGTGGGAGCTCGTCGACGCGTTCTGGCCGGGTGCGCTGACGCTGGTCGCCAAGCACCAGCCGTCCCTGGCGTGGGACCTGGGGGACACCGACGGCACGGTCGCCGTCCGCATGCCCCTGCACCCCGTCGCGATCGAGCTGCTGACCGAGGTCGGCCCGATGGCGGTGTCCTCGGCCAACCTGTCCGGTCAGCCGGCGCCCGAGGACTGCGACGCGGCGCGCGAGATGCTCGGGGACTCCGTGTCCGTGTACCTGGACGGCGGCCCGACGCCCGGCATCCAGCCGTCGTCGATCGTCGACGTCACCGGGAAGGTTCCCGTCCTGCTGCGGGAGGGCGCGCTCAGCGCCGAGCAGCTGCGGGAGGTCGTACCCGACCTCGAGGTCGCCCCGTGAGCCCTGAGGGGCGTGGCATAGCTGGGGGAAACGCTTTCCGCATACTCCACGTCAGCACCGGCAACGTGTGCCGCTCGCCGATCACCGAGCGGCTGACGCGGCACGCCCTGTCGCACCGGCTGGGCGGGATCGTGACGGGCGACCTCATCGTGGAGAGCGCCGGCACCTGGGGCCACGAGGGCGCCCCGATGGAGGCCAACGCGGCCGCCGTGCTGGCGGACTTCGGGGCCGACGCCTCCGGTTTCACCGGGCGCGAGCTGCTGGACGAGCACGTCATACGTGCCGACCTGGTCCTGACCGCCACCCGTGACCACCGGGCGCAGGTCATCTCGATGGGCCACTCCGCCGGGCTGCGGACCTTCACGCTGAAGGAGTTCACCCGGCTGGTGCGGGCGATAGATCCGGCCACGCTGCCGCCGCTGGACGACGGCATGGCGGAGCGGGCGCGGGCGCTGGTGCGGGCCGCCGCGGCGCTGCGGGGATGGCTGCTGGCGCCCTCGCCGGACGCGGACGAGGTGTACGACCCGTACGGGGCGCCGATCACCTTCTTCCGCTCGATCGGCGACGAGATCAACCAGGCGCTGGACCCCGTGGTCACGGCCCTGACGGGCGTCACGGCCTCGCGCTGACCCTGCGGGCTCCGCCCCAGCCCCCGCGCCTCGAACGCCGGCCGGGCTGAAAGATCGGGCTCCGCCCCGGACCGTCCCCCGACTCCGTCCGGGGGGACCCCCAGTGCCTCAAACGGCGGCGGGCTGGATCCGGTGCGGCCAGGATGGTCGGCGTCGCCGCAGGGCGCGGTGCGGGGCGCGGGCCTAAAGTGGCTGGTACCCGGTACCACCTGGAGTCGTGCCATGAGCGTCATCACCCAGCCCACGGACCTGCTGCGGCAGCAGGATCCGCAGATGGCCGACGTGCTCGACGGGGAGCGGCAGCGGCAGGCCGGGAGCCTGCAGCTGATCGCCGCCGAGAACTTCACCTCCCCCGCGGTGCTCGCCGCGCTCGGGTCGCCGCTCGCCAACAAGTACGCCGAGGGATACCCCGGCCACCGGTACCACGGCGGCTGCGAGTACGCCGACCTGGCCGAGCAGATCGCCGTGGAGCGGGCCAAGGCGCTGTTCGGAGCCGAGCACGCGAACGTGCAGCCGCACTCCGGCTCCTCCGCCGTCCTGGCCGCGTACGCCGCGCTGCTGCGGCCCGGGGACACGGTGCTGGCGATGGGGCTCCCGTACGGGGGGCACCTCACCCACGGATCGCCCGCCAACTTCTCCGGGCGCTGGTTCGACTTCGTCGGGTACGGGGTCGACGCCGAGACGGGTCTCATCGACTACGAGCAGGTGCAGGACCTCGCCCGCGCGCACCGCCCCAAGGCGATCGTGTGCGGGTCCATCTCCTACCCCCGCCACCCCGAGTACTCGGCCTTCCGGGAGATCGCCGACGAGGTCGGGGCCTATCTGATCGCCGACGCGGCCCATCCGATCGGGCTGGTGGCCGGCGGGGCCGCGCCCAGTCCCGTGCCCTACGCCGACGTCGTCTGCGCGACCACGCACAAGGTGCTGCGCGGCCCGCGCGGCGGGATGGTCCTGTGCGGCGCCGAGTTCGCCGAGCGCATCGACCGGGCGGTGTTCCCGTTCACCCAGGGCGGCGCCCAGATGCACACCATCGCCGCCAAGGCCGTGGGCTTCGGCGAGGCGGCCAGGCCGGCCTTCACCACCTACGCCCACCGGGTCGTCGCCAATGCCCGGGTGCTGGCGGGCGCCCTCGAAGAGCACGGTTTCACCATCACCACCGGCGGCACCGACACGCATCTGATCACCGCCGACCCGGCGCCGCTGGGCATGGACGGCCCGACCGCCCGCGGCCGGCTGGCCGCCGCCGGGATCGTCCTCGACACCTGCGCCCTCCCGTACGGGGACCAGCGCGGCGTCCGGCTGGGAACGGCCGCGGTGACCACCCAGGGGATGGGGGAGGCGCAGATGCGCCGGATCGCGGCGCTGTTCGCCGCGGGGCTGCGCGTGGACGGCGCGAAGACACGTACGGAGGTCAATGAGCTGGCACTCGAATTTCCCCCTTACGGGGAGTAAGCGGGACAAGAGGGGCGTAGTGCAACCGGGATACGGCCCCCTCGCGTCCTCGGGGGAGGGGACATCGCAGCTAATGTGTGGGGCTGAGATGGCCGGCGATACATCTGGGGCAGCCCGTGCGTGAATATCTGCTGACGCTTTGCGTCACGGTCGCGGTGACCTACCTGCTGACCGGGCCCGTGCGGAAGTTCGCGATCGCGGCCGGGGCCATGCCGGAGATCCGTGCCCGCGACGTGCACCGAGAGCCCACGCCACGGCTGGGCGGCATCGCCATGTTCGGCGGTCTGTGTGCGGGCCTGCTGGTCGCCGACCACCTGCGGAACCTCAACGGCGTCTTCGAGCTGTCGAACGAACCGCGCGCGCTGCTCTCCGGCGCGGCCCTGATCTGGCTCGTCGGCGTCCTCGACGACAAGTTCGAGATCGACGCCCTCATCAAGCTCGGCGCCCAGATGATCTCCGCCGGCGTGATGGTCATGCAGGGCCTGACGATCCTGTGGATCCCGGTCCCGGGCATCGGCACGGTCCCGCTCACCCAGTGGCAGGGCAACCTGCTCACCGTGGCCCTCGTCGTGATCACCATCAACGCGGTGAACTTCGTCGACGGCCTCGACGGCCTGGCCGCCGGGATGGTCTGCATCGCCGCCGCGGCGCTCTTCCTCTACGCGTACCGGATCTGGTTCGGCTACGGCATCGAGTCGGCCGCGCCCGCGACCCTCTTCGCCGCCATCCTGATGGGCATGTGCCTGGGCTTCCTGCCGCACAACATGCACCCCGCGCGGATCTTCATGGGCGACTCCGGCTCCATGCTCATCGGGCTGGTGCTGGCCGCCTCCGCGATCTCCCTGACCGGCCAGGTGGACCCGGACACCCTGGCCCTCTTCGCGGGCGGTGAGCGCAACGCGACGCACGCGATGCTCCCCGCGTACATCCCGCTGATCCTGCCCCTGACGATCATCGCGATCCCGATGGCGGACCTGGTCCTGGCCATCGTGCGGCGTACGTGGAATGGCCAGTCGCCCTTCACGGCCGACCGCGGGCACCTCCACCACCGGCTGCTGGAGCTCGGGCATTCGCACAGCCGCGCGGTCCTGATCATGTACTTCTGGTCGGGGCTGATCGCCTTCGGCACGGTGGCGTACTCGGTGCACTCCGCCACCATGTGGATCGTGCTGGCGATCGCCGCGCTGAGCGCCGTGGGTCTGATCCTGCTGCTCCTGCCGCGCTTCACCCCGCGCACCCCGCGGTGGGCGGAGGGTCTGGTTCCGCCGCGCTACCGGCACGCCGCACGGGCGGCCGAGGCGGCCGCGGAAGCGGCCGCGCTGGATGCCTCGGGCACGGAGCCGCAGCCCGCCAGGCCGATCGCGGCGGGCGTCTCCGGCGTCAACGGAGCGACCGCCGTGGGCCCCCGTTCGCGCTTCCCCGACCGGCGTAAGGCCGAATCCACCCGCTGACGGCCGCATCGCATGTCGGACATGGATGCCCTTTACCAGACAACCCGCATGTCTGTCGCACACACGCGCAGGGTCCCTCTCATGTGTGACAGTCAGCACACCGGGCAGGTAAAGCTCTCATCAAATAGTTTGTGATACCGTTCACTAAACCCGGCGACAGAGCCGAAGGACCGTAGTGCGACGGCCCCTTGGCCCGAGGTTCTCTCTCGGACCGGGCTTACGCTCGTCCTGTACGAGTCCAGTGCCCCCACCACCACGCGGAGCAAACCGCCATGCGGTCAGATGACGTCCGACTCCTCCTGCAAGCCGCTGTACCCACCGCTGTAGCCGGCGCTATCGCCGCCGTGATCAGCGCGTTGGTCGTCGGCGGCAAGGGCGCGGTCGGAGCCGTCGTCGCGACGCTGGTCGTGATTCTTTTCATGGGCATCGGATTCGTCGTTCTGCAGCGCACGGCGAGGTCACTCCCGCATCTTTTCCAGGCCATGGGGCTCATGCTCTACACGGCCCAGATCCTGCTGCTTTTCGTCTTTGTCGCGGCGTTCAAGAACACCACCCTGTTCAACCCCAAGGCGTTCGCGATCACGCTCGTCGCCACCACCCTGGTGTGGATCGGCGCGCAGACCCGTGCTCATATGAAGGCCAAGATTCTTTACGTCGAACCGGACTCGGTGAAGGGCGACAAGCCCGAAAATCCGGGGCCGAAGTCGTGAAGGGTAGGGCCGGGATAAGTGGGCGTTCGAGATCCTGCTATCGTCCGGTGCCAACTGCGGCACTGCGGGCGCGGGCATCTGAGCTGACGCCTGTTCCATCGCGAGGCTCGATGCCTGACTGCCGCCCCACCATCCGTTACACCAGTCCAGTGCCGAACCGCGGCTGCGCGCCGCGCCGACACAACGAGGTTGCCGTACCTATGCGCCACGCTGAAGGAGCCCTGCGGTGAGTGCTGCTGACATGACGCTCGCCTTCGAGATCAATTGTCATTTCGAAGACGGCACTGGCTGCGGCTTCCCGGGCCCGACCCTGTACTCGTTCCTGTTCAAGCCGATCTTCGGTGACGACAGCGGCCTGTACTTCAACAAGACGATGCTGCTGGCCCTGCTGGGCTCGGTCATCATCGTCGGCTTCTTCTGGGCCGCGTTCCGGAAGCCGAAGGTCGTCCCGGGCAAGCTGCAGATGGTCGCCGAGGCCGGCTACGACTTCGTGCGCCGCGGCATCGTCTACGAGACGATGGGCAAGAAGGAGGGCGAGAAGTACGTGCCCTTCATGGTCGCGACGTTCTTCTTCGTCTGGATGATGAACCTCTGGTCGATCGTCCCGCTCGCCCAGTTCCCGGTGACCGCGGTCATCGCGTACCCGGCCGGTCTCGCCGCCGTCATCTACGTCATGTGGATGTCGGTGACCTTCAAGCGCCACGGCTTCGTCGGCGGCTTCAAGAACATCACCGGTTACGACAAGTCGCTCGGCGGGATCCTGCCGCTGGTCATGGTGATCGAGTTCTTCTCGAACGTCCTGGTCCGGCCCTTCACCCACGCGGTCCGACTGTTCGCGAACATGTTCGCCGGTCACACCCTGCTGCTGCTGTTCACCATCGCCAGCTGGTACCTGCTGAACGGGATCGGCATCGCCTACGCGGGCGTCTCGTTCGTCATGGTCATCGTGATGACCGCGTTCGAGCTCTTCATCCAGGCTGTCCAGGCCTACGTCTTCGTGCTCCTGGCTTGCAGCTTCCTGCAGGGCGCGCTCGCCGAGCACCACTGAGCGCGACCCGCTCCAAGCAATCCCCCCAGTCGTCCGGTGGCCAACCCCCACCGGTCCGTGAAAGAGAAGGAAGAACTGGCATGTCCCAGACCCTTGCTGCCGTCACCGGTTCCCTCAGCTCCGTGGGCTACGGCCTCGCGGCCATCGGCCCCGGCGTCGGCGTCGGCATCATCTTCGGTAACGGCACCCAGGCGCTCGCCCGTCAGCCCGAAGCTGCCGGTCTGATCCGCGCCAACCAGATCCTCGGCTTCGCCTTCTGTGAGGCGCTCGCCCTCATCGGTCTGGTCATGCCGTTCGTCTACAGCTGACGAACCCCACGACTAGTCCGAATCGACGAAAGGCACTGATGTGAACCTCCTGGTTCTCGCGGCCGAGGAGCCGGGTAACCCCCTCGTCCCGCCGATCCCCGAGCTCGTCATCGGTCTGCTCGCCTTCGTCATCGTCTTCGGTTTCCTCGCGAAGAAGCTCCTCCCGAACATCAACAAGGTTCTGGAAGAGCGCCGCGAGGCCATCGAGGGCGGTATCGAGAAGGCGGAATCCGCCCAGACCGAGGCCCAGAGCGTCCTGGAGCAGTACAAGGCCCAGCTCGCCGAAGCCCGGCACGAGGCCGCGCGCCTGCGCCAGGAAGCGCTGGAGCAGGGCACTGCGCTCAAGGAAGAACTGCGCGCAGAGGGCCAGCGGCAGCGTGAGGAGATCATCGCTGCCGGCCACGCCCAGATCGCGGCCGACCGTAAGGCCGCCTCTCAGGCGCTGCGTCAGGACGTGGGCAAGCTCGCCACCGACCTGGCCGGAAAGCTCGTCGGCGAGTCCCTTGAGGACCACGCCCGGCAGAGCCGCACCATCGACCGTTTCCTCAGCGAGCTCGAGGAGAAGGCCGAGGCGGCCCGATGAACGGAGCGAGCCGCGAGGCGCTGGCCTCCGCGCGTGAGCGTCTCGACGCGCTGACGGACAACACGTCCGTCGACGCGGCGAAGCTCGCCGGTGAGCTGGCTGCCGTCACCGCGCTGCTCGACCGTGAGGTCTCGCTGCGTCGGGTCCTCACCGACCCGGCGCAGTCCGGCGAGGCCAAGGCCGAGCTGGCCGGTCGGCTGCTCGGCGGCCAGGTCGGCGGGGAGACCCTCGACCTGGTGTCCGGCATGGTCCGGTCCCGCTGGTCGCAGTCCCGCGACCTGGTGGACTCGCTTGAGGAGCTGGCGGCCACCGCCGACCTCACGGCGGCCCAGCAGGGCGACGCGCTCGACAACGTCGAGGACGAGGTGTTCCGGTTCGGCCGGATCGTCTCCTCGAGCACCGAGCTGCGTTCCGCGCTGACCGACCGCGCGGCCACCGCCTCCGCCAAGAGCGAGCTGCTGCGCAGCCTGCTCGGCGGCAAGGTGAACGCCGTCACCGAGCGCCTGGTGATCCGTCTTGTCACGCACCCGCGTGGACGTAGCCTGGAAGCGGGACTCGAGTCCCTTTCCAAGCTCGCCGCCGAGCGCCGTGACCGCATGGTCGCCACCGTGACCAGCGCGGTTCCGCTCAGCGACGTGCAGAAGGCGCGCCTCGGCGCGGTGCTGGCCAAGCTGTACGGCCGCCAGATGCACCTGAACCTCGACGTGGACCCCGAGGTCCTCGGCGGGATCTCGGTGCGAGTCGGCGACGAGGTCATCGACGGCACCATCGCGGACCGCCTCGCAGAGGCGTCCCGCCGCATGGCCGGCTGACCAGCCACCAAAAGAACAAAGCATTCCTAGCGGCCCGGTTGGGCCGTGCAGAACTTGCAGAAGATTCCTGGGGGTCGCCCCCAGACCCCTAAGAAGCTTCAGGCCCAACAAGGAGAGCAGGGAACCCAGATGGCGGAGCTCACGATCCGGCCGGAGGAGATCCGGGACGCACTGGAGAACTTTGTCCAGTCGTACCAGCCGGACGCGGCCTCGCGCGAGGAGGTCGGAACGGTCAGCGTTGCCGGCGACGGCATCGCGAAGGTGGAGGGCCTGCCCTCCGCCATGGCGAACGAGCTGCTGAAGTTCGAGGACGGCACCCTCGGTCTCGCCCTCAACCTCGAGGAGCGCGAGATCGGTGCGGTCGTCCTCGGCGAGTTCAGCGGTATCGAGGAGGGCCAGCCGGTGCAGCGCACCGGTGAGGTGCTCTCCGTCGGCGTCGGCGAGGGCTACCTCGGCCGCGTCGTCGACCCGCTCGGCAACCCGATCGACGGTCTCGGCGAGATCGCGACCGAAGGCCGCCGCGCCCTCGAGCTGCAGGCCCCCGGCGTCATGGTCCGCAAGTCGGTCCACGAGCCGATGCAGACCGGCTACAAGGCCATCGACGCGATGGTCCCCGTCGGCCGCGGCCAGCGTCAGCTGATCATCGGTGACCGTCAGACGGGTAAGACCGCCCTGGCCGTCGACACGATCATCAACCAGCGCGACAACTGGCGCTCCGGCGACGTGAACAAGCAGGTTCGCTGCATCTACGTCGCCATCGGCCAGAAGGGCTCGACCATCGCGTCCGTTCGCGGCGCCCTGGAAGACGCCGGCGCGCTCGAGTACACGACGATCGTCGCCGCCCCGGCGTCCGACCCGGCCGGCTTCAAGTACCTGGCGCCGTACACCGGTTCCGCCATCGGCCAGCACTGGATGTACGCCGGCAAGCACGTCCTGATCATCTTCGACGACCTGTCGAAGCAGGCCGACGCCTACCGCGCCGTGTCGCTGCTGCTGCGCCGCCCGCCGGGCCGTGAGGCCTACCCGGGTGACGTCTTCTACTTGCACTCCCGTCTGCTGGAGCGCTGCGCGAAGCTGTCCGACGACATGGGTGCCGGTTCGATGACCGGTCTGCCGATCGTCGAGACCAAGGCGAACGACGTGTCGGCGTTCATCCCGACCAACGTCATCTCCATCACCGACGGCCAGTGCTTCCTTGAGTCCGACCTGTTCAACGCGGGCCAGCGCCCGGCGCTGAACGTCGGTATCTCGGTCTCCCGCGTCGGTGGCTCCGCCCAGCACAAGGCCATGAAGCAGGTTTCCGGCCGTCTGCGCCTGGACCTCGCCCAGTACCGCGAGCTGGAGGCGTTCGCCGCCTTCGGTTCCGACCTGGACGCCGCTTCGAAGGCTTCGCTGGAGCGCGGCAAGCGCCTGGTCGAGCTGCTGAAGCAGGGCCAGTACCAGCCGATGCCCGTCGAGGAGCAGGTCGTCTCCGTCTGGGCCGGCACCACCGGCAAGATGGACGACGTCCCGGTGGGCGACATCCGTCGCTTCGAGTCGGAGCTGCTGGAGCACCTGCGCCGCGAGCGCAAGGACCTCCTCACCTCCATCGCCGACGGCGGCAAGATGTCGGACGACACCCTGTCCTCCATCGCGGACGCCATCACCGGCTTCAAGCGGCAGTTCGAGACCTCGGACGGCAAGCTCCTGGGCGAGGACGCACCGGCCGTCAACGTCTCCAAGTGACGACGGAAGGGACCTGACTCATGGGAGCGCAGCTCCGGGTCTACAAGCGTCGCATCCGTGCCATCACGGCGACCAAGAAGATCACCAAGGCGATGGAGATGATCGCCGCCTCGCGCATCGTCAAGGCGCAGCGCAAGGTGGCGGCGTCGATGCCGTACGCGACCGAGCTCACCCGTGCGGTGACCGCGGTGGCAACCGGTTCGAACACCAAGCACGCCCTGACGACCGAGGTCGAGCAGCCGACCCGTGCCGCGATCCTGCTCGTCACGAGCGACCGCGGTCTGGCCGGCGGCTACTCCTCGAACGCCATCAAGCAGGCGGAGCGGCTCACCGAGCGGCTGCGCGCTGAGGGCAAGGAGGTCGACACGTACATCGTCGGCCGCAAGGGTGTCGCCTACTTCGGGTTCCGCGAGCGCAAGGTCGCGGATTCGTGGACCGGCTTCACCGACAGCCCGGCCTACGCCGACGCCAAGCGCGTCGCCGGACCGCTGATCGAGGCCATCCAGCTGGACACGGCCGAGGGCGGCGTCGACGAGCTGCACGTCGTCTACACGGAATTCGTGTCGATGATGACGCAGAACGCGGTCGACGGCCGGATGCTGCCGCTCAGCCTCGACAAGGCAGAGGAGGAGGACGGCGCGAAGGGCGAGATCCTTCCGCTGTTCGACTTCGAGCCGTCGGCGGAGGACGTCCTCGACGCCCTTCTGCCGCGCTACGTCGAGAGCCGCATCTACAACGCACTGCTGCAGTCGGCCGCTTCCGAGCACGCCGCCCGCCGCCGCGCGATGAAGTCGGCGACCGACAACGCCGGAGACCTCATCAAGAGCCTCTCCCGGCTTGCCAACGCGGCCCGCCAGGCCGAAATCACCCAGGAAATCAGCGAGATCGTCGGTGGCGCGAGCGCCATGGCTGACGCGACCGCGGGGAGTGACAAGTAATGACGACCACTGTTGAGACGGCCGCCGCCACGGGCCGCGTCGCCCGGGTCATCGGCCCGGTCGTCGACGTGGAGTTCCCCGTCGACGCCATGCCCGAGATCTACAACGCCCTCAAGGTCCAGGTCGCCGACCCGGCCCAGGACGGCGCGCTGAAGACCCTGACCCTCGAGGTCGCGCAGCACCTGGGTGACGGCCTCGTCCGTACCATCTCGATGCAGCCGACCGACGGTCTGGTCCGCCAGGCCGCGGTGACCGACACGGGCGAGGGCATCACCGTCCCCGTCGGTGACTTCACCAAGGGCAAGGTGTTCAACACCCTGGGTGAGGTGCTCAACTACCCGGAGACGAACGCCGAGGTCACCGAGCGCTGGCCGATCCACCGCAAGGCGCCCCGCTTCGACGAGCTCGAGTCGAAGACCGAGATGTTCGAGACCGGCGTCAAGGTCATCGACCTTCTCACCCCGTACGTCAAGGGTGGAAAGATCGGTCTGTTCGGTGGTGCCGGTGTCGGCAAGACCGTTCTGATCCAGGAAATGATCTACCGCGTCGCCAACAACCACGACGGTGTGTCGGTCTTCGCGGGTGTCGGTGAGCGTACCCGTGAGGGCAACGACCTCATCGAGGAGATGGCCGAGTCCGGCGTCATCGACAAGACGGCGCTTGTCTTCGGTCAGATGGACGAGCCCCCGGGCACGCGTCTTCGCGTCGCGCTGGCCGGTCTGACCATGGCGGAGTACTTCCGCGATGTGCAGAAGCAGGACGTGCTGTTCTTCATCGACAACATCTTCCGGTACACCCAGGCGGGTTCCGAGGTGTCGACCCTGCTCGGCCGTATGCCCTCCGCGGTGGGTTACCAGCCGAACCTGGCCGACGAGATGGGTCTCCTCCAGGAGCGCATCACCTCGACCCGTGGTCACTCGATCACCTCGATGCAGGCGATCTACGTCCCCGCGGACGACCTGACCGACCCGGCGCCGGCGACCACCTTCGCCCACCTCGACGCGACGACGGTTCTCTCCCGTCCGATCTCCGAGAAGGGCATCTACCCGGCCGTGGACCCGCTGGACTCGACGTCCCGCATCCTCGACCCG
The DNA here is from genome assembly GCF_055563995.1 of Streptomyces sp. NPDC029164. Lineage (NCBI taxonomy): Bacteria > Bacillati > Actinomycetota > Actinomycetes > Kitasatosporales > Streptomycetaceae > Streptomyces > Streptomyces sp. NPDC029164. Next base: position 255,117 of record NZ_JBVHWW010000004.1, read on the forward strand.
CGGTACATCGCGGCGGACCACTACGCCACGGCGATGCGCGTCAAGGGGATCCTGCAGAAGTACAAGGACCTCCAGGACATCATCGCGATCCTCGGTATCGACGAGCTGGGCGAGGAGGACAAGCTCGTTGTCCACCGTGCCCGTCGCGTCGAGCGCTTCCTGTCGCAGAACACCCACGTGGCGAAGCAGTTCACCGGCGTGGACGGTTCGGACGTTCCGCTCGAGGAGTCGATCACCGCGTTCAACGCGATCTGCGACGGTGACTACGACCACTTCCCCGAGCAGGCGTTCTTCCTGTGCGGTGGCATCGAGGACCTGAAGGCCAACGCCAAGGAGCTGGGCGTCTCCTGATCCGGCGCGCTCCGCGAGGGGCGCATCCGGTTCGCAGGCCACCAGCGAAGGCTGACAGTGTCTGCAGACGGAGAGGGGCGGGTGTGTCCCGTCCCTCTCCTCACGCCCATTAGAATTTGACCCAACACCCGGCTGACCCGCCGGGTGGTGACCCGAGGAGCCACCTTGGCTGCTGAGCTGCACGTCGAGCTGGTCGCGGCGGACCGCAATGTCTGGTCCGGCGAGGCCACCCTTGTTGTCGCCCGCACCACGTCCGGCGACATCGGCGTCATGCCCGGTCACCAGCCGCTTCTCGGTGTGCTGGAATCGGGCCCTGTGACCATCCGCACCAGCGAGGGCGGCACTGTCGTCGCCGCGGTGCACGGCGGTTTCATCTCGTTCGCGGACAACAAGCTGTCCCTGCTGGCCGAGATCGCCGAGCTCGCGGACGAGATTGACGTCCAGCGTGCGGAGCGGGCACTGGAGCGCGCGAAGGCGGAGGCGGACGCCGCCGCCGAGCGTCGCGCTGATGTCCGGCTGCGCGCCGTAACGGGCTGAACGCCCGTCGGAGTTTGAACCGCTGAGTACCGGGGGGCGACCGCCGGGACTCGGCAGACCTCAGCCGCGGTCCGTTCTGGAATTTTCCAGACCGGGTCGCGGCTGAGGCGATGCAGGTCTGTTTTTTCTCATGCGGTATTCGATGAGCGAGGAGGTCGGTGAAGATGCTCCTCGCTCTGCTTGTGAGCGGCCTGGTTGTAGCCCTGGTGGTGATCGGGCTGTTTGTCTTCGGGCTGCGCCGCAGGCTCATCCAGCGGTCCGGCGGGACCTTCGACTGCAGCATGCGCTGGGGCGTGGCCGACAAGCCCGACGTCTCCGGCAAGGGCTGGGTGTACGGGGTCGCGCGCTACAGCGGTGACCGGATCGAATGGTTCCGGGTGTTCTCGTACGCGCACCGGCCGCGCCGGCTGCTGGAGCGGTCCTCCATCGAGGTCGTCGCCCGCCGCGCCCCGGAGGGCGAGGAGGAGCTGGCCCTGCTCTCCGACGCCGTCGTGCTCGGCTGTGTCCACCGCGGGACCCGCCTGGAGCTGGCGATGAGCGAGGACGCGCTGACCGGGTTCCTGGCCTGGCTGGAGGCCGCGCCTCCGGGGCAGAGGGTGAACGTGGCCTGAGGCCTTCAGGACGTGAAGAAGCCGGGGAGACGGGGGCGGACCCGTCTCCCCGGCTTCCGTCTTTTACTGCAGCCCGGTGTGGATGGCGTTCGCGAGCTCACCGTTCGTGGTGTCCCCGCTGAACTCCCAGAAGAAGGCTCCCTTGAGGCCCTGCTGCTTGGCCCAGGTCATCTTCCCGGCGATGGTGGCGGGGGTGTCGTAGCTCCACCAGTTGCTGCCGCACTTCGCGTACGCCGTGCCGGCGATCGTGCCGGTGGCCGGGCAGCTGGTCTTGAGCACCTTGTAGTCCTCGATGCCCTGCTCGTACGTGCCAGGGGCGGGGCCGGTGGCGGTGCCGCCGGGGGCGGCCTGGGTGACGCCGGTCCAGCCGCGGCCGTAGAAGCCGATGCCGAGGTTGAGCTTGGCGCCGGGGACGCCCTTGGCCTTCAGCTTGGCGATGGCGTCGGCCGAGTTGAAGCCGGCCTGCGGGATGCCCGCGTACGAGGTGAGCGGGGAGTGCGGGGCCGTCGGGCCCTGCGCCGCCCAGGCACCGAAGAAGTCGTACGTCATGACGTTGTAGAAGTCGACGTACTGCGCGGCGCCGCCGTAGTCGGCCGCGTCGATCTTGCCGCCGCTGGAGGCGTCGGCGGTGATGGCGGCGGTGACCAGGTTGTTCGCGCCGAACTTGGCGCGCGTCGCCTGCATCAGGTTCTTGAAGGCGGCCGCGCCGCTGGTGTCACAGGACAGTCCGCAGGCGTTCGGGTACTCCCAGTCCAGGTCGATCCCGTCGAAGACGTCGGCCCAGCGCGGGTCCTCGACGAGGTTGTGGCAGGACTGGGCGAAGGCGGTCGGGTTGGCCGCGGCCTGCGGGAATCCGCCGGACCAGGTCCAGCCGCCGAAGGACCACAGGATCTTGATGTTCGGGTAGGCCTTCTTCAGCTTGCGCAGCTGGTTGAAGTTGCCGCGCAGCGGCTGGTCCCAGGTGTCGGCGACGCCGTCGACGCTCTGGTCGGCGGTGTAGGCCTTGTCGTAGTCGGCGTAGGCGTCACCGATGGTGCACTGGCCGTTCTGGACGTTGCCGAAGGCGTAGTTGATGTGGGTGATCTTGCTCGCGGTACCCGAGGTGACCAGGTTCTTCACGTGGTAGTTGCGCCCGTAGACGCCCCACTCGGTGAAGTAGCCGAGCTTGACCTTGCCGCCCGCGTCCGGGGGCTGGGTGCCGCCGGCCGTCGTGAACGACCCGGTCACCGACGGGGCGCCGGTCTGGTCGATCGTGTCGCGCGCGACCACGTGGTAGCCGTACGTGGTGCCCTTGGTCAGGCCCGTCTGGGCGTAGGTGGTGCCGGTGACCGTGGCGATCTTGGCGCCGTCGCGGTAGACGTCGTAGTTCTTGATGCCCTTGTCGTCGGTGGCGGCGCCCCAGCTCAGCGTCAGCGAGGTCTCGGTGATGTTGGAGGCGGACGGGGCGCCCGGGGACGAGGGGGGAGCGTCGCCGGGCTGGGTGGAGCCGTCACAGGAGGCGCCGTTGATCTTGCAGCCGGTGGGGGAGCCGCCGCCGGCGCCGTTGAAGCCGAAGCTGGCGCTCGCGCCGGGGGCGAGGGTGCCGTTCCAGCCGACGTTCTTGGCCGTCCAGTGGGTGCCCGAGCTGGTGACGGTGGCGTCCCAGGCCGAGGTGACCGAGGTGCCGGCCGGGTAGTCCCACTCCACGGTCCAGCTGGTGAGGGTGGTGGTGCCGGTGTTCTTCACCACCCACTTGCCCTCGAAGCCGGTGCCCCAGTCGGAGACCTTGGTGTACGTCGCGGTCGCCGCGGCGGCCGCCTGGGCCGGGGCGGCGAGTACGACGAGCCCGGTGACGGGCAGGGCGAGCGCGGCCACGATCGCCGCGACGCGGGTGAAGAACCGGGTGCGCCTGGTGCGGGGTGGGGATGCTGTGCTCAAGGGTGATCCTCCGTAGGTCCGTCTCGGTCGTGGGGGACCTCGACATGGGGGTGGGACCTGCGCCGCCCGTGAGCACGCTTTGTCATGGCACGCTCACCACAGTGTTGCGGCGAGCGTAGAAAGGTCTGGACCAACCGTCAAGAGGTCCAGACCGGTCCGCGCATGGCCGCCCGGAGCCCGGGCTATATCCCCAACTCCTGCGCCAGCACCGCGGCTTGGAGTCGGCTGCGCAGTTCCAGCTTGCCGAGCAGGCGACTGACGTGCGTCTTCGCCGTCGCTTCCGCCATCTCCAGCCGCTGGGCGATCTCCGCGTTCGACAGGCCCTCGCCCAGCGCGCTCAGCACCTCCCGCTCCCGCGGGGTCAGCGAGGCCACCGCCGCGGCCGTCTCCGGCGCCGGGGTGGCCCGGGCCGGCCGGGGCGCCGCGAACTCGGCGATCAGCCGCCTCGTCACCGCCGGGGCGATCAGCCCCTCCCCGCGCGCGACCGTCCGTACCGCCTCGATCAGCTCCGCCGCGTCCGCGTTCTTCAGGAGGAAGCCCGCGGCTCCCGCCCGCAGCGCCCCGAAGACGTACTCGTCGAGGTCGAAGGTGGTCAGCACCAGCACATCGGCCAGCCCCTCCGCGACCACCTGACGCGTCGCGGACACCCCGTCCAGCCGGGGCATCTGCACGTCCATGAGCACGAGGTCCGGCCGCAGCTCCCGGGCCAGGCGCACCGCCTCCTCCCCGTCGCCGGCCTCGCCCACCACCTCGACGTCCCCCGCGCTGCGCAGGATGAGCACCAGCCCGGCCCGCACCGCGCTCTGGTCCTCCGCCACCACCACCCGGATGGTCATGCCTCCACCGCCTTCTCCTCCGCGGGCAAGGTCGCCCGCACCTGCCACACCGCGCCGGACCGGCCCGCCGTGAACGCTCCGCCCAGCAGCTCCGTCCGCTCCCGCATGCCGATCAGCCCCGCGCCGGAGCCGGGCGCGCGGGGGCCCGGCCGGTCCCCGTAGGGAGAGTCCACCCCCACGGTCAGCAGCCCGTCCGTGTGCGCCACGCGGATCGTGACCGTGCCCGGGGCGGCGTGCTTGAGCGCGTTGGTGAGCGATTCCTGCACGATCCGGTACGCCGCCAGCTCCACGGGGGCCGCCGCGGACTCCCCGGACGGCCGCTCGTCGTGGAGTACGAAGGTCAGCCCGCTCGCCGAGCCGTTGGTCCGGGCCTGCGCGATCAGGGCGTCCAGGCCGTGCAGCGAGGGCACGGCGACCGGCGCCTGGTCACCGCCGGCATCCCGCAGGAGCCCGATCAGACGCCGCATTTCGGCCAGCCCCTGCACGCTGTTCTCGCGGATCACGCCGAGCGCGTCGCGGCTGGTCGCGGCCGTGTCGATGGAGAGCGCGGCGGTGGAGTGGATGGCGATGGCGGAAAGGTGGTTGGCCACCATGTCGTGGAGCTCCCGGGCCATCCGGGCACGCTCGGCGGCCACGGCCTGACTACGGTCCATCTCGGCCAGCAGCGCGGTCTGCTCGGCCCGCAGCCGGGCGGCCACGGCGGCCTCGCGGTGGTTGCGCAGGGTGGCGCCGGTCAGGGCCGGGCCGAAGCTCACGATGCCGGTGATCACGCCGATCAGCAGGGCCTGCGGGGTGCGCAGCCAGGCCACCGAGGCGATGGTGACCACGATGGTGATCAGGCCGGTGGTGACCGGGAGCCGCCGGGCCATGGCCGGCTTTCCGTACACGACGGCGGCGTACATCAGGTCGGTGAAGATCACGACGGTGGCGAGGCTGCCGACCGTGAACTGGTCGGCGACCACCCCGAGGGTGCCGACGGCCAGGGTCAGATTCGGCTTGGTGCGGCGCAGCAGCTCCATCGAGCCGAGGGCCACGAGCGGGACCAGGGCCGCCCAGGCCGGCAGGAAGTCGCGGCCGGGGCTGCTGTAGACGCCGAGCGACCAGAAGGCCAGGCCCGCGACCGTGCTGACCACCGCGAGGAAGACGTCGTCACGGTGGGGGCGCAGGCTCTTCTCGGTCACGGTCCCATCCAACAGGGTGCGCGGGCCGCGCACGTCGGCGGAGGGGCCGAGGTGCGGCTACATCGAAGGATGCAGGCCCACATGGTCAATGGCGACGACGAAACGGGCCCGGCCGGACGGGAGTCTGGAGGGAACGGAGAACCGAGCGGACGGAGAGTCCCGTGATCGTCGCCCTGATCATCGCGTGTGAGGTCGGCTTCTGGGTGCTGCTGGCGGCCGGACTGGCCCTGCGCTACCTCGCGCGGATGCCCCGGCTGGGGGCGGCGGTCCTGCTGTGCGAGCCGCTGATGGAGCTGGTCCTGCTGGTGGTGACCACGCTCGACCTCAAGAACGGCGCCGAGCCGGACTGGAAGCACGGTCTGGCCGCGCTCTACATCGGCTACACCGTCGGGTACGGCCACTACACGATCAAGTGGCTCGACGGGCACGCCGCCCACCGGCTGGCCGGGGGGCCCAAGCCGGCCGGCGCCGGGTACGGGAAGGCGCGGGCCGTGCACGAGTGGAAGCTGTGGGTCCGTACCGTCGTCGCGGCCGCCGTCGCCCTCGGCCTGCTCCAGGTGGCCATCTGGTACGTCGGCGACGCGGGCGACGTCAGCTCGCTCAAGGCGTGGCAGTTCGGCGCCCTGCGCGCGGCCGGCATCCACGCCCTGGTCGCCGTCGCGTACACGATCTGGCCGAAAAAGGCCCCCGCAGGCGTCGAGGAGCGGCCCGCGCTGGCGAAGGCCGGCCGATAGCGTCCTACCGCTCGCCGCCCGGCACCCACAGCACGTCGCCGACCTCCTTGTTGGCCACCCGGGCCAGGATGAACAGGAGGTCGGAGAGGCGGTTCAGGTAGGTGGCGGTCAGCGGGTTCATCACCTCGCCGTGCACCTCCAGGGCCGCCCACGTCGAGCGCTCGGCGCGCCGGACCACCGTGCAGGCCTGGTGGAGCAGGGCCGCGCCGGGCGCGCCGCCGGGCAGGATGAAGCTGCGCAGCTTCTCCACCTGCTCCAGGAAGAGGTCGCAGTCCGCCTCCAGCTTGTCGATGTAGAACTGCTCCACCCGCAGCGGCGGGTACTCCGGCTTCTCGACCACCGGCGTGCACAGGTCGGCGCCCACGTCGAACAGGTCGTTCTGCACGCGGACCAGGACCTTCACGACCTCCGCCGGCAGCCCGCCGAGCGCGATGGCCGTCCCGATGGCCGCGTTGGCCTCGTTGGCGTCGGCGTACGCGGAGATCCGCAGGTCGGTCTTGGCCGTGCGGCTCATGTCGCCGAGGGCGGTCGTGCCCGAGTCGCCGGTACGGGTGTAGATGCGCGTGAGGTTCACCATGCGGCCAGCGTAGACGGACCGCCCCCGGCCGCGGCGAGCCGGAGGACGGGTGAACTGGAGGGCCGGGCAGGGGTGCTGGGCCGTACCGGTGTGATGTCCGTCATCTGAGACGTGACGCGTGTTACTTCGCGGTCACACCGCACCGCCCGGGCGCTAGTCTCCGCCGGAGTGGCTACGAGGCCGTGCCGTATTCGAGACTGGTCATGTGAAGAACGTGGGGTGTGCAGTGGCTGGGAAGCTCGCCGTCATCGGTGCCGGACTGATGGGTTCCGGGATCGCTCAGGTCTCCGCTCAGGCGGGTTGGGACGTCGTGTTGCGCGACGTCACCGACGCCGCGCTGACCCGTGGCACGGACGGGATCAAGGCCTCGTACGACAAGTTCGTCTCCAAGGGCAAGCTGACGGCCGAGGACGCCGAGGCGGCGCTCGCGCGCATCACGACGACCACCGACCTCGACGCGGTGGCCGACGTGGACATCGTCGTGGAGGCCGCCTTCGAGAAGATCGAGATCAAGCACGAGATCTTCCGGGCCCTCGACAAGATCGTCCGTGAGGACGCGATCCTCGCCTCCAACACCTCCGCCATCCCGATCACCAAGATCGCGGCCGTGACGGAGCGTCCGGAGCGGGTCGTCGGCGCGCACTTCTTCTCGCCCGTCCCGATGATGCAGCTGTGCGAGCTCGTGCGCGGCTACAAGACGAGCGACGAAACCCTCGCCACCACGCGGGCGTTCGCCGAGTCCGTCGGCAAGACCTGCATCGTCGTCAACCGCGACGTCGCCGGCTTCGTGACGACCCGTCTGATCTCCGCGCTGGTCGTCGAGGCCGCCAAGCTGTACGAATCGGGCGTGGCGTCCGCCGAGGACATCGACATCGCGTGCAAGCTGGGCTTCGGCCACGCGATGGGACCGCTGGCCACCGCCGACCTCACGGGCGTCGACATCCTGCTGCACGCCACCAGCAACATCTACACCGAGTCGCAGGACGAGAAGTTCGCGCCGCCGGAGCTCATGCGCCGGATGGTGGACGCGGGCGACATCGGCCGCAAGAGCGGCCAGGGCTTCTACAAGCACTGAGGCCGGGCCAGCCACTGAGCACCACCGTTCGAATGTCTCCTTCACCCCTCAGGGTGAATTAGGTATCGGTTCGCTCACGGTCGGCAACTTCCCTGCCCGTGGGGCAGTCAGTTGAAGTGAGAGTTGCCGACCACGGACCAGTCGGACCATACGTACGCAGTACTGCCGGGAGTACACATGCACATCAGGGGCGACCACGCCGAACTCGCTGTCGGGGGCCGCCTCGACGTGCGCAGCGCGGCGGACGCCCGTACGGCCCTCCACACCGCGCTCGACGACGGCCACGGCGACCTCGTGCTCGACCTCACCGGGCTCGACTCCTGGGACGCGACCGGCCTCGGCGTGATCATGGGCGCGCACCGGAGGGCCGGCCGGACCGGCCGGCGCCTCGTCCTGCGCGGGGTGCCGCCCCAGATGCAGCGGCTGCTCGTCGCGACGCGCCTGCACCGGATCCTCGCCATCGAGGGCGGCCTGGAGGCGGAGTCCCTGCCCCGCGCCTGAACGGCAGGCCTCTGACCTTTGCATTTCCTGCGGAAACGTAACGGTCCGGTGGTGATCGCCCCCCTGCGGTTTCCCGGACCACCGGCCACGGTCTAGGGTTCGGGCGGAAACCGGACCAGGAGCGACCGCGGGTGCGCCGAGGCCGGGCGGTACGACGGCGAGGCGCGCGGCCCGCGATCGGGGGACTGGGTCATGGACCGTACACAGGGGCAGACCGAACAGGACGGGCAGTCCGCAGGCGGCTCCGCGCCGCCCGTGCCCGGATCCGGGCAGGCTCCGGCCGCGCCCGCCACGACCGCCGCGCCCACGCCCCACGGACCCGCGCGGGTCGTCACCCTCACCGCGGGCGATTTCACCCTCACCGTCAACCCGGTCGACGGCAGTGAGATCGAGCCGCTCCGCCCCGGCACCGAGCGGGGCCGCCCCGCCAAGCGCGACGCGGCCGCCCTTGCGGCCCGGGAGAGCGCGGCCCGGGTACCCGCCCTGCCGGGCCCCGGCGGCCTCATACCCTCCCTGCTCGGCCGCGAAGAGGAGCAGGAGCGCCTCGTCCGGCTGCTGGCACGGGGCCGGTCCGTACGGCTGACCGGGCCTTCCGGATCCGGCCGCAGCGTGCTGCTCGACGCGGTCGCCGCCCGGTGCGCGGGCCTCGCGCCCGACGGCGTCGTACGGCTCTCCGGGTACGGGCACCAGCAGCCCTCGGAACTCCTCCAGACGCTCTACGCGACCGTGTACGAGGCCCCGGGGGAGCGGCCCGAGCGGGACGAGCTCCTCGCCCGCGTGCGGGACATCGGCGCCATCGTCCTCCTCGACGACCTGGAGATGGGCGGTCCCGCCCTCGACGAACTGCTGCGCGCCACCCCCGAATGCGCCTACCTCCTCGCCACGTCCCCCGACACCCGCTCCCCCTCCGACGACTCGCACATCGAGGAGGTCTTCCTCACCGGGCTCGGCAAGGCCGACTGCGTGGAACTGCTCGAAGCGGGCGTCGGACGGCCGCTGACGGACGAGGAGACCGCCTGGGCGGGGGACCTGCGGTTCGCCTCCGAGGGGCTGCCGCTGCGCTTCGTACAGGCCGCCGCGCTGCTGCGGCAGCGGGACGAGCTCAACCACACCGCCGAGGACGACGACGAGGAGGAGCCCGGCGTCTTCGACGAGCGCCCCCGCGACCGCACGCAGGTGCCGCTGCCGACGCTCGCCGAGGGCGCGGCCCCGGCCGAACTGCTGGCCTCGCGGGTCAGCGAGTCGGCGCGGGCGGCCCTGCGGATCGCCTGCGCGCTCGGCGGGGAGCTGCCGCACCACGCGCACCTGCCGGCTCTGGTGGGGGACACCCACGCCGACACGGCGGTGGCGGAGCTGCTGGCCTGCGGGCTGCTGACGCCCGTCGGGACGCGCTACCGGCTGGCCGCCGGCGTCGCACGACAGCTGGAGGAGGCCGCGTACGGGGACACCGCCGCGGAGGAGGCCCGTACGGCCGCCCGGCACTACGCCTGGTGGACCGGGCACGCCTCGGTGACCCCGGAGCGGGTCGCGGCCGAGGCGGACGCGGTGCTCGCGGCGCTGGCCGGCGCCGACGTGGTGGCGGCGGTGCTGCTGGCGCGGACGGCGGCTCCGGCCTTCGCGGGCTCGCTGCACTGGGAGGCGTGGGAACGGGTGCTGCGCTCCGGAGCGGAGGCCGCGCGCAAGGCGGGAGAGGTCGCCGAGCAGGCGTACTTCCACCACGAGCTCGGCGTGCTGGCCCTGTGCGAGGGGCGCCTGGACCGGGCCCGGGCCGAGCTGGAGACCTCGATCGGGCTGCGCGGCGCGCTGGCCGACAAGCGGGGCACGGTGGCCGGGCGGCGCGCGCTGGCGCTGGTCGTGGACCGGGAGACGGAGGCGGCGTCGCCGCCACTGAGGCTGGAGGCACCAGCCGCGCCGGCGGCGGCTTCGGAGGCGCTGACGGTGGCGACCCCCGCCACCCCGGCCACCCCCGCCACCCCGGCCATCTCCGCCACCCCCTCAACCTCGGCGGCCTCGTCCGCACCGACCGGGCCGCTCGCCAAGGCCGCCCCGGCCGCGAACCGGCCGGCCCTCTCGACCCGCGTCGCCCCCGTGGTCCCGGTCTCCGCCGAGGCGGTGACGCGGATGACCCCGGTGGTGCCGGTGAACCGGAGCGGGGAGCCGCCCACGACGCTGTCGGAGGTGTTCGAGGACGCCTTCCCGCTGTCGCCCAAGCCGGAGGCGCCCGCCGCCCCGAAGGCCGCGCCCGCGCCGGACCGGCGCCCGGACCGGCGCCGGCTGGTGCTGCTGGCCGGGGCGGGAGCCCTGACGGTGGTGGCGCTGGGCACGGTCGTGGCCCTGGCGCTGGGCTCCTCGGACGACACCCCGGCGGAGCAGGGCCCGGCGGTCTCCTCGACCCCGTCGGCCGTGGCCCCGTCGACCGCCCGGGGCACCAGCGGGAACGATCCTGCTCCAGAGCCGCCGGCGGCCTCGGCCCCCGCGTCGGAGGCCGCGCAGCCGGGACAGAGCGCCGCCGCCCCGACCCCGGGCCGCACGCCGGGCCGGACCCCGTCGCGCCGCCCGTCCGCGACGCCGCCGAACTCCCCGCCGCCGTCGTCCGTTTCGCCCCCGCCGACCACCGCGGGGCCGTCCCCGACGCCCACCGAGACCACCGAGCCGTCGCCGACGGCGACCCAGGTGGTCACGGCCACCGCCGCCTCGCCCCCCGCGGGCCCGTGAACGCCGACGGCTCCGTCCCCGAAGGGACGGAGCCGTTGCGTCAGCGGTCGGTCGGTGGGCGGTCGGTCGGTGGGGCAGCCGGGCGCGGCCGGGGATCAGAACAGGCGGAGCTTGTCGTCCTCGATGCCGCGCAGCGCGTTGTAGTCCAGCACCACGCAGTCCATTCCGCGGTCCGTCGCCAGCACCTTGGCCTGCGGCTTGATCTCCTGGGCGGCGAAGATGCCCCGGACCGGCGCCAGGTGCGGGTCGCGGTTGAGCAGCTCCAGGTAGCGGGTCAGCTGCTCGACGCCGTCGATCTCACCGCGCCGCTTGATCTCCACGGCCACCGTCGCGCCGGAGGCGTCCCGGCACAGGATGTCCACCGGACCGATGGCCGTCATGTACTCGCGCCGGATCAGGCTGTAGCCCTCGCCCAGCGTTTCGATGCGGTCCGCCAGGAGTTCCTGGAGGTGTGCCTCGACGCCGTCCTTGATGAGTCCCGGGTCGGTGCCGAGCTCGTGGGAGGAGTCGTGCAGGACTTCCTCCATGGTGATGATGAGCTTCTCGCCCGCCTTGTTGATGACCGTCCACACCCCGGCGTCATCACCGCTCCCCTCCTTGAGGGTGCACGGGGGCGACATCCAGTTGAGCGGTTTGTACGCCCTGTCGTCCGCGTGGATCGAGACACTGCCGTCGGCCTTCACGAGGATCAGACGGGGTGCCGAGGGCAGATGGGCGGTGAGCCGGCCCGCGTAGTCGACGGAGCAGCGGGCAATGACGAGACGCATGGTCGGCAACGCTACTCGACGAGAAGGCCTCCACGCGATTCGCCCCTGAAAGCCCCCTTCGCGGATGGCGCGTTGTATGCGCATTCTCCTGGTGCGCCACCCATGGGGCGCCTACCGTGGTGAGCGGGAGGTGGCGGAGCGTGCACTCTGCGTCGCGACCTCCTTCCCTGCCCGTAAGACTCCGGCAACCCAATCAGCCGGGGTCGCGAGAGGAGAACCCATGTCGCTCGACGTCTCACCGGCCCTACTCGAACAGGCCGAGCGAGGCGAGGTCGACGAAGCCGCTTTCGTCGACTGCGTCCGGACCTCCCTGCCCTACGCATGGGAGATGATCAGCTCTCTGGTGGCCCAGCTGAAGGTGGACGGCGGACAGTTCGCCGACAACCAGACGCCGCCGCCCGACGAGCAGGCGCGGGGGCAGCTGTTGCGTGCCCTCGCGAGTGACGCGATACGGGGTGCCCTGCAGCGGCACTTCGGAGTGCGCCTGGCATTCCAGAACTGTCACCGGGTTGCGGTGTTCCCGCTCGACCCCTCGGTGGACGACCGGCTGGCCAAGTTCACTTCGATCCGCGGTCAGCTGCTCAACCAGTCTCCCGAACTGCGGGACTGCTAAGCAGTCCGGTCGATCTCAGCCGAGGCGGGGCAGGACCTCGACGCCGAGTCGTCGTACGTTCTCCTCCGTCGCGGCGAGATCGCCGGAGCCCTCCGTCAGGAGGGCGAAGCGCGTGATCCCCGTCCGTGCGGACGTGGCCGCCAGCCGGTCCGCCGCCACCTCCGCGGTGCCCACCGGGTGCAGGTCGCACAGCAGTTCCGTGTACGCGACCGGATCCCGCATCGCGCGCACCCGTCCGTCCACGGTCACGTGCGCGTCCAGGCCCTGCTTGAGCCAGCCCGGCATCGCCTTGAGCAGGGTCTCGCGGGCGTCCGCCGTGCGGTCCGCGAGCTGGCACACCCCGGCGGAGACGTGTCCCGCGCCGGCCACGTGCTCCCGCGAGTGGCCCGCCGCCAGCGCCGTGGCGCGCCACAGCGCGACCATCTCCGCCTTGGTCTCGTCCCCGCAGTGCATGCCGAGGAGCATCGGCAGCCCCCGCTGCGCGGCCAGCCGTACGGAGGCGGGAGAGGTGCACGCCACGATGACCTCGGGTCCCTGGCCGTCCCCGTCCAGGGCCTCCGACGGCCGCGGTACGACGGCCACCTCGCGGAAGCCGTACCGCTCGCCGGCGGCTCCCACCCGCGCCTCCGTCAGCCAGCGCCGCAGCAGGTCCAGGGCCTCCGGGAAACCGTTCTCGTACGAGTCCAGGCCGCCCCCGAACACCTCCAGGTCGACCCACGGCCCGCCGCGGCCGACCCCCAGGGTGAAGCGGCCGCCCGAGGTCACGTGCAGCAGCGCCGCCTGCTCGCCGAGGGCCACCGGGTGCGTGCTCGGCAGCACGCTCACCGCCGTGCCCACCCGAAGCCGCCGGGTCCGGCCGAGCAGCAGGGCCGCCAGGGTCACCGCCGAGGGGCAGACCCCGTACGGGACGAAGTGGTGCTCGGCGAGCCAGACCGAGTCGAGCCCGGCCTCCTCGGCCACCTCGGCGGTCCGCACCGCCCGGTGCAGTGCCTCTCCCTGTCCCTGGCCCGGGAACTGGGCCGCCAGTACAAACGCTCCTACGCGCATCGCCTTTACCCTCCTCGCGGCTGACGCGGCCTCCCCCCAGGTGGACCGGTTCTTCCTATGGCAACAACGTCTGACACGTGCCAAAGGCACGGGCTGACAGGAAAGTTATTGGGATTGTCGGGCCATTCCTCTTCGGACCGCAGCCTTCCTCAGCCACCCTGCGGGTACCCGGCCTCGCTGCGCGTAGTCTGGGAGAAAGTCACTGCCGTCCGCCCTTCCGTGAGGTATACGTGTCACCGCGCAACAACCGCCCCAGGGGCGGCGAGACCCCGGACGAACGCCCCGGCACCGGCCTCGACCGCTACGGGCTGGAGCGCACCGAGGAGTATCAGGGCGAGGACTGGAAGGTGCGGCACGTCGCCGGCGCCAGCGCGGCCGGCAAGCGCTACCGCTGCCCCGGCTGCGACCAGGAGATCCCCTCCGGCACCCCGCACCTGGTGGCCTGGCCGGAGTACGGCGGCGTGGACGACCGGCGGCACTGGCACAAGGCCTGCTGGAACGCGAAGGACCGCCGCACCTCGAAGGTGCAGCGGTCCCGTAACGCGCCGAGGTACTAGAACCCCCGGACGTCCTGGACGTCCTAGACGTCCCGGCGGCCGACCGACAGGTACGAGGCGGTCACCGCCGCGCCCGTCACCAGCACGATGAGCAGCACGTGCGACAGGACGCTGGGCGCCGCGCCCAGGTCGCCGCCCTCCTCCAAGCCGAAGAGCTGGCTCAGCGCCACCGGCACGTTGCGCTGGAGGATGGCCCGCCCGACGGGCGCCACGGCTTCCCAGCCGCTGAGCATGGCCCCTATCACCGGCGGCAGCGTGACCAGGCCGAGCATGACGGCGATCGCCCCGGCGGAGTGCCGCACCAGTGCGCCGATCGCGAGCGCGAGCACGCCGAGCAGGGTGACGTACAGGCAGCCGAGCAGCGCGCCGAACCACTCGTGGGCGGCGTGGGAGCCGGCCGCGGCACCGTCGTGGACGAGCGACGCGGCGATCCCGACCACGAAGACGGACAGCATGGTGGTGACGAGGGCCGTGGCGCTGAAGACGAGGTACTTCGCGGTGAGCACCCGGTAGCGGTCCGGGGCGGCGGTGAACGTGGTCCGCGCCAGCCCGGTGCCGTGCTCCGAGGTGATGGTCAGCACGCCGAGGACCATCACCGCGATCTCGCCGACCAGGAGGCCGAAGAGGGCGGGCGTGGTGAAGGTGATCCCCGCGTAGTCCTCGTCCGAGGTCTGCGAGACGAAGAGCAGCCCGACGCCCACGACGATGAGCACGAGCGAGCCCAGCGTCCACAGGGTGGAGCGGATGGAGATCAGCTTGGTCCACTCCGAGGCCACCGCGTGCCCCAGGTGCGGCCGCGGCGTGGGAAGGGAAGAGCTGTAGCTCCGCGGCCGCTCCGGCGTCGTGGTCGGCGGGGTCATCGTGTGTCCTCGGGGGATTTCTTGGCGGTGCTCGCGAGCTCGCCGGGATTGCCGGGCATGAGGAAGGGCTGCCCGCCCGCTCCGGGCGGCGGCGGCGCGAAGAAGCCCGTCCGCGGTACCTCCGGTGCCGCCGGTTCCTCCTCCCACGCCGGGAGGGTCAGCGGTTCGGGCTCCCAGAGCTCGGCCCGCGGGTCCTCGGTGGAGGTGTACTCGACAGCGGACTGGGTCATCCGCATGTACGCCTCCTCCAGCGAGGCGTGGTGCGGTGACAGCTCCCACAGCCGTACGCCGGCCCGGTGCGCGAGGTCCGAGATGCGGGACAGCTCCAGACCGGTCACGCGCAGTGCTCCGCCGGGCTCCTGGAGCACCCGGCCGCCCGCCTTGGTGAGGGCCGTACCCAGCGTCTCCCGGCCATTTGGATCAGTGTCGGCCGCGCGCACCCGAGCGAATCCGGCCGAGTTGTGCGCGATGAACTCCTGGGTGCCCATATCGGCCAGCAGCCGCCCCCGCCCGATCACGATCAGGTGGTCGGCGGTCAGCGCCATCTCGCTCATCAGGTGCGAGGAGACGAAGACGGTGCGGCCCTCGGAGGCGAGCCGGCGCATGAGGTTGCGGACCCAGAGGATGCCCTCGGGGTCGAGCCCGTTGACCGGCTCGTCGAACAGCAGCACCTGCGGGTCGCCGAGCAGGGCGGTGGCGATGCCGAGCCGCTGGCCCATGCCGAGCGAGAAGCCCTTCGTGCGCTGCCGGGCGGCGTCCTGGAGCCCGACCACGGCCAGCACCTCGTCCACCCGCTTCTCCGGGATCCCGGAGAGCTGGGCGATGGAGAGCAGGTGCGTACGGGCCCGGCGGCCGCCGTGCACGGCCTTGGCGTCGAGCAGGGCCCCGACGTGCCGCTGGGCGTTCGGGAGGTCCCGGAAGGGCCGGCCGTTGATCGTGACATGACCGGAGGTCGGCCGGTCCAGGCCCACGATCATGCGCATGGTGGTGGACTTCCCGGAGCCGTTGGGCCCCAGGAATCCCGTGACGTGACCCGGCTTGACCTGGAAGGACAACTGGTCGACGGCGGTCTTGGCGCCGTAGCGCTTGGTCAGGCCGACTGCCTCGATCATCTTGCTGCCCCTTACCAGGCCGGGACGACTTTCGCCCGCGTAAGGGTTAAGAGGATAACGAGCTTCCTCTGGTTCCGTCCCGGGCCGGATCCCTGAGCTGCCCCTGAGACCGACCCGGGGATCCCCCGTAGTACGTCGGCAGGAGGTCAGGCATCCCTCTTGCGGAGGACGGCGTAGCCCCCGAGTACCGCGGCCAGCGTCCAGAGGACCATGATCCCGAAGCCGCCCCACGGGCCGTACGGGGTCTCGGGAGACCCGAAGGCGTTGGGTACGACCTGCATGATCCGCGCCCCGGCGTTGCTCGGCAGGTACTGGCCGACCGTACGGGTCGCCTCGAAACCGTTCAGGAGGTTCGAGACGATCAGGAAGAACGGGATCAGGATGCTGATGGCGGCGACCGAGCTGCGCAGCATGGTCGCCACGCCCATGCAGAACAGGGCGAGCAGCGCCAGGTACAGCGCGGCGCCGATCAGGGCGCGCAGCACGTTCTCCTCGCCGAGGCCGATGCCGAGGTCACCGAGGAGCGCCTGGGTGAGGAAGAACGACACGAAGCTGGTCAGCAGCCCCACGGCCAGGGCCAGCGTCGTCGCCACCGCCATCTTGCCGAGCAGGAAGTGCCCGCGGCGCGGTACGGCGGCCAGTGAGGTGCGGATCATGCCCGTGCTGTACTCGGTGCTCACGACCATCACACCGAAGACGATCATCGCCAGCTGACCGAACTGCATCGAGGCGAAGCTCATCGCGGTGGGATCGAAGGTGGCCTGCTGGGCCGGATCCAGATTGTTCTGGTCGAACGTGGCGCTGAACAGCGCGGCGAAACCCGCGGTGACGAGGAAGACGAGGGCGAGGGTCCAGCTGGTGGAGGCGACCGTGCGGATCTTGGTCCACTCGGACTTGAGGACGGCGTTGAAGGCCATGGTCACTCGCCGCCCTTGCGCGTCGCCTCGTAGGCGGCGCCCCAGGCGGGGACGTCGGCCGGCCGGGCGGGGTTGTCGGCGGCCATGCCCGGGGGGACCGGGGCGCCGGGTGCGCCCGGTGCGTGGGCGTGGTATTCGACGGAGTCGGCCGTCATGCGCATGAACGCTTCTTCCAGTGAGGCCCGTTGCGGGCTGAGCTCGTGCAGCACGATCTGGTGCCGGGCGGCGAGCTCGCCGAGCTGTTCCGCGCTCGCTCCGTCGATCTCCAGCGTGCCGGTGGCGGGGACGCTGACGGCGTTGATCCCGGCGTCGTGCAGGACGTCCTTGAGCCGTTCCTGCTGCGGGGAGCGCAGCCGGACGTAACTGCGGGAGTTCTGCTGAATGAATTCGGCCATCGACAGATCGGCCAGAAGCCTCCCTTGACCGATGACGACCAAATGGTCTGCGGTCAGCGCCATTTCACTCATCAGATGGGAGGACACGAAGATCGTCCGTCCCTCTGCCGCCAGGCCCTTCATCAGATTGCGGATCCAGAGAATTCCCTCCGGGTCCAGACCATTGACGGGTTCGTCGAACATCAGGATTTCCGGATCGCCCAGCAGTGCGGAGGCGATTCCCAGCCGCTGGCCCATGCCCAGCGAAAATCCTTTGGACTTCTTCTTCGCCACGGCCGTCAGTCCGACCAGGTCCAGTACCTCGTCGACCCGGTTCTGCGGGATCTCGTTCGACTGGGCCAGACAGAGAAGGTTGTTGTACGCGCTGCGGCCGCCGTGCATGGCCTTCGCGTCCAGCAGCGCCCCGATGTGCTTCAGCGGTTCCGGCAGCTCGCGGTAGTGCTTCCCGTCGATCCGGACCGTCCCGCTGGTCGGATTGTCGAGGTCGAGCATCATGCGCATGGTCGTGGACTTCCCTGCCCCGTTGGGGCCGAGGAAGCCGGTCACCACCCCCGGTCGGACCTGGAAGCTGAGGTTGTCCACGGCGGTCTTCGCGCCGAATCGTTTGGTAAGTCCCTCTAGCTCGATCATGCGGCCACGCTAGAACGCCCGAGGGCCCTACGCCACCTCGAAAAGGTGACACAGGGCCCTCGGTCGGGCCAAGCACGTGTGACGGGTTTCGACCCGCCGGTCCTCAGCGGCTCTGCTGCGCCGGGACGCCGCGGCTGACCGGCTCGTCGTCCACGATCGGGTTGGCCGCGGCGACGGCCGCACCGGTGAGCGTCGCCAGCATCTCGCGGACGTTGGTGAGCTGCGCGTTGATCGAGTCGCGGCGGTTGGTGAGCGCCGCCAGCTCGCGCTCGGACTCGCTGCGGATACGGTCCGCCTTGGCGTTGGCGTCGGCCACGATGTCCTCGGCCTGGCGCTGCGCGGTCTCCACCGTCTGCCGGGCGCGGCGCTCCGCGTCCGTACGCAGCTTCTCGGCCTCCAGGCGCAGCTGCTCCGCGCGGTGCTCGATCTCGGCGAGGCGCTTCTCGGCCTTGGCCTGACGCGAGGCCAGGTCGCGCTCGGACTGCTCGCGGCGCTTGGCCAGGTTGGTCTCGAAGTCCGCCGCGGCCTGGGCGGCCTTGGCGCGGGTCTCCTCGAACAGCGCGTCGGCCTCCTCGCGCTTGGAGGCCGCGTCCTTCTGGGCCTCCGCGCGCAGGGTCGACGCGTCGCCCTTCGCCTTCTCGACGATGCGGACGCCCTCGTCCTCCGCCTTCGACTTGCGGTCGGCGGCGAACGACTCGGCGTCGTTGCGCACCTGCTGGGCGGCCGACTCGGCGAGCTCGCGGTGCTGCTCGGCCGCGCGACGGGCCTCCTCGCGCAGGTCCTTCGCCTCTTCCTCGGCCAGCCGCAGGATCTTCTCGACCCGGGCGCCGAGACCGGCGTACGACGGCTCGGCGTCGTTCACCTGGGCCTGGGCGTTCTGCGTCTCGAGGTGCAACTCCTCGATCCGCTTTTCCAGAGAGTTGATACGTCCAAGGGCGCTGTCGCGGTCGGAGACCAGCTTGGTAATGCGGTCGTCCACCTGACCACGGTCGTAACCACGCCGCACGAGCTCGAAGCCGAAGGGGGAGGAAGTGTCGCTCATGGGGTTCCTGTCGAATGAGACCGATGAGGTGCTACGTGAGGTGTTAAGGGGAATCCTAGGCGCCCAAGCGGCGTGTCATCGAGTCAATCCGCGTTTGATCTGGACAATGACACCCCTTTTGAGTGGCAAGGCGACAGAATGCTTGTCACTCGTTCGCCTGAACCTCCATCAGGTGGACACATCCCCGTCCCGTTTGCTAGCCCTCTGACGTCTTGCCACCCGAACGAGTGGATCCTGCGGTCACTCCGGCCTTCACGCCCCCCGCGCCCTGGCCGCCGACCGTCGGCTTCCCGCCGCCCGAAGGCGCCTCGAATGATTCCAACGCCTCAAGAACGTCCTGGACACGGGAGATCTCCGCCTGAATGTCCTCGCGCCGGCGCACCAGGACCTCCAGCTCACGGCGGCCCTCGTCGACGAGGCGTTCGGCCTCCGCCTTGGCCTCCGCGAGGGCGCTCTCGGCCTGCCGCGTCAACTCCGCCTTCTTCTGCTCGGCCTCCTTGAGCAGCGCCTCCGCCTTGCGCACCGCCGCGATGCGCACCTTGCCCGCCTCGCTGCTCGCGTCCGACACCAGGGCCTTGGCCTTCGCCTCGGCCTCGACGCTCTGCTCGGTCGCCGCCCGCACCAGCTTGTCCACGCGCTCGCCGGCCGACTTCATCTGCTCGGCCGATTCCCGGCGGGCCCGCTCGTGCAGCTCCTCGACCTCGCCCTCGACGCGGCCGCGCAGCTCCTCCGCCCGCTCCCTTATGGCAGCGGCGTCCGTGCGCGCGCCGACCAGCAGCTCGTCCGCGTCCGTCCGGGCCTTCTCCACCATGGAGTTGCCCTCGACGGTCGCCTCCGAGGTGATCCGCGCCGCCTCCTTGCGCGCCGCGTCGACCATCGCGTCCGCCTGCTCCTCGGCCGCCGTGGTGGCGGCGAGGGCCTGCTGCCGCGCGTCGCCCGTGAGCTTGTCGGCCTCCGCGGAAGCCTCCGTGATGAGCCGGTCGACCTGCTCCGCCGCCTCACTGCGGCGCTTGTTGGCCGCCTCACGGGCCTCGTCGAGCAGCCGCTCCGACTCCGTACGGGCCTCCGTGCGGATGCGCTCCGCCGCGGCCGCCGCCTCCGCCTTGACCCGCTCGGCCTCCGAGCGGGTACGGGTCGCGTGCTCCTGCGCCGACGACAGCGCCTCCGACGCGTCCGCACGCAGCCGCTCGGCCTCGCCGGCCGCCTCGCCGACGGTGCGCTCGTTGTCCTTGCGGGTCCGCTCGGTGAGCTTCTCCGCCTCGGACGCGGCCTCGGCGATGAGCCGGTCCGCCTGCCCGGCCGCCTCGGTGCGCAACCGGTTCGCCTCGGCGCGCGCCTCGTCGAGCGTCTGCTCGGACTCCCGCTCCGCGCTCGCCAGCGTCTCGTTGGCCGCGACGGTGACGCGGTCCGCCTCCGCGGTGGCCTCGCCGATGATCCGGCCGCCGTCCGCGCGGGCGTCGTCCAGGACCCGGGCCGCCTCGGCGCGCAGCCGCTCGGCCTCCGCCGCCGCCTCGCCGACCGTGGCCTCGTTGGCCACACGGGTCTCTTCGATGAGCCGGTCGCCCTCGGCACGCGAGTCGAGAATGATCCTCGCGGCGTCGCGTTCGGCGCTCGCCAGGGTCTCGGCCGCCTGCGCCTTGAACCGTGCCGCGTCCTTGCCGAGCCGCTCGGCCCGAGCCGTCGCCTCGCCCACGGTGACCTCGTTGGCCGCCCGGGTCTCCTCGATGAGCCGGTCCGCTTCCGCGGAGGCCTCGGTGATGAGCCGGTCGACCTGCTCCGCCGCCTCGGTCCGCAGCCGGTTGCCCTCGGCGCGGGCCTCGTCCAGGATCGCCGCGGCCTCGACGCGGGTGGCCTCCGCCGCCCGCGCCGCCTCGGTCGTGATCCGCGAGGCCTCCGCCTCGGCCTCGGTGACCGTGGCCGCGTTCGCCGCGAGGGTCTCCGCGGTGAGCCGCTCGGCCTCCGCCGTCGCCTCGGCCGTGATCCGGGCGCCCTCGGCGCGCGCGGCCTCCAGGGACTCCGCCGCCTCGCCGCGGATGCGGTTCGCGTCGTCCCGGGCATCGGCCCGGGTGCGCGCCGCGTCCCGCTCGGACGCGGCCAGCGCGTCCGTGGCCTCCGTACGCACCCGCTGCGCGTACTCGGCGGTGTCGCCGCGCAGTTGCTCCGCCTCGGCGATCGCCTCGCCGACCGTCCGCTCGGCCAGCGCCTTCGCCGCGTCCGTCTCGGCGCGCGCCTCGCTGCGGATCCGGTTGGCGTCCTCGGTGGCCCGCTCCCGCTCCGCGTAGGCGTCGGAACGGACCCGGCCGGCCTCTTCCTCGGCCTCCGCCTTCGTACGCTCCGCCGCGTGCTCGGCGGCGTTGCGCAGCCCGGCGATCTCCTCCTCGGCCTGCTCGTGCAGCCCGGCCACGGAGTCCCGTACCTGCTGGGCGGTGGCCTCCGCCGCCGACACCAGCTCCGACGCGCGGCGCTCGGCCTCCTCGGTCAGGCGGGCCGCCTCGGCCTGCGCCTCCTCCGAGCGGCGGCGGGCCGCGGCCAGCAGCTCCTCGCTCTGCTCGCGGGCCTGCGCCCGCTCCTGCTCCGCGTCGGTCCGGGCCGACGCCAGGGTCTCCTCGGACTCCCGGCGGCGCCGGGCGGCCTCCTCCTGCGCGGCGGAGAGGGCCTCCGCGGCCTCCGCGGCGACCCGCTCGGCCGCCGCCTTCGCCTCGGCGCGCAGCCGGTCCGCGGTCTCCTGTGCCTCCGAGCGCACCCGCTCCGCCTCGGCCTCGGCCTCGCCGCGCAGCCGTACGGCGACCTGCTCGGCCTCCGCGCGCACCCGCCCGGCGTCCTGCGCCGCGTCGGTGCGCAGCTGGTCTGCCTCCGCCTCGGACTGCGACTGCAGGGTGCGGATCCGCTCGGCCGACTCGGCGCGCAGCCGGTCCAGCTCCTCCGCGGTCTCCCGGCGGATGTTCTCCGCCGCCCCGCGGGCGTCGCGCAGCGTCTGCTCGGCCGTCGTCAGCCGGCCTTCGGCGTCGGTGTGCAGCCGTACGAGCTCCTCGTCGGCCTCCGCCCGCCGGGCGGCCACCGCCTGCTCGGTCTCCTCGCGCCGCGCGAGGGCGGCCGCGTCCGCCTCGGCGCGTACGGCCTCGGCCCGCTCCTCGGCCTCGGCGCGCAGCCGCTCGGCCTCGGCGCGGGTCCGCTCCAGGGTCTCCTCGGCCTGCTTGCGCAGGGCGCCGGCGCGCTCGACGGCCTCGGCGCGGACCCGCTCGCTCTCGGCGGTCGCCCCGCCGCGCAGCTCGTCCGCGTCCGCCTTGGCCTTGCCGAGCAGCTCCTCGGCGGTCCGGGCCGCCTCCTCGATCTGCTGGACGGCCTCGCGGCGCGCCTCGCCGCGGATCCGCTCGCCCTCGGCGACGGCCTCGGCGCGCAGCTGCTCGGCCTCGCCGCGCAGCCGCCGGGCCTCTTCCTGGAGTTCGACCGTGCGGGCCCGGTACTCCTCGGTGTCGTCCTTCGCGGCGCCCTTGAGCTCGTCCGCGGTGGCCGCGGCCTGCAGGCGCAGCCGGTCGGCCTCCGACTCGGCCTCGCGGCGGATCCGCTCGGCCTCCTCGGACGCGGCCCGGGTGGTGGCCCGGGCGTCCTCCGAGGCCTTGTTCAGTACGTCCTCGGCGGTGCGGGCGGCCTTCGCCAGCTGCGCCGCCATGTCCTCGGCCGCGGCCGTACGGGCCTGCTCGCCGGCCTCGGTGCGCTGCCGCTCGGCGTCCGCGCGGGCGTCCGCCAGGGCCTGCTCGGCCTCCGTCTTGAGGGCCTCGGCCTCCTTGGTGGCCTCGCCGACCAGCCGGGCGACCTGCTCCTTGGCGGTGCGGGTGCGCTGCTCGTTGACGGATTCCGCCGACGCGAGCTGGCGGGCCGCGCTCTCCTTGGCCTCGGCGAGGACCCGTTCGGCCTCGGCCCGGGCCTCGCGCAGCGCGGACTCGGCCTCCTGCGCGCGGGACTCGGCCACCCGGCCGAGGTCCATGGTCTGCTGCCGGGTCTGCTCGGCCTCGGCGGAGGTGGTGGAGCGCAGCCGCTCCGCGTGGTCGGTGGCCTCCTGGGCCTGCGCGGAGGCGGCGGTCAGCAGCCGCTCGGCCTCCTTGCGGGCGCGCAGCAGGGTCGCCTCGGTCTCCGAACGGGCGGCCTCCGCGTCGGCGGCCATCCGGCGCCGGGTCTCCTCGGCGACCCGGGCGGCCTCGGCGCGGGCGGCGTTCAGGGACTGCTCGGCCTCGGCGCGGGACTCCTCCATGAGCCGGCGCGCCTGGGACTCCGTACGGGCGCGCAGCTGCTCGGCCCACGCCACGTTCTCGTTGACGTGCGCCTCGACGGTCTGGCGGCGCTCGTTGAGCTCCTGGTCCAGCCGCTGGCGGCGGTTGACGGCCTCGGCGTGCAGCTCGGCCTGCAGGCGCGCCTGGTGCTCGGCGTGCTCCTGGAGGATGCGCTGGGTCTGCGCCCGGGCGTCGCGCAGCTCGCGCTCGGCGTCGGAGCGCATCTGGTCGGCCTGGATCTGGGCATTGCGGAGCAGCTGCTCCGCCTGGTAGCCCATGTCCGCGCCGTCGTAGGCGGGGCGGGACGCCAGAGATCGGCGTACCTCGTGGAGCTTGGCGCGCAGCACCTCGACCTGGTATCCCAGGTCCTCAGCGTGCTGGACGGCCTTCCCGCGCTCCTTCTTCAGCCGCTCCATCTCGGCTTCGAAGCGCGAGAGATGGTCGGCCCCGGCCTGATGGCTCTCCTGGCTTTCGTAGCCCCGCACAGCGCGGTCCCATCCGTCCCCTGGTCGCAAGCTCACTCCCAAATGAGCATCGCTCGCCCGCTGAACGACGCCCCCGGGGGAATGGTGTCAGATACCGGGGCAGGGGTCACAGGCCCCGACCCCGTCTCCGCACCGAACCCCGGCCGAGCCATGGCCACTCTACCGGCCGGGGAATCGGGCCATCAGTGGTCCATCAGTGCTCGGGGTTGGAGGTGACCAGTTCGGTGAGGACGCCGTGGCAGTCCTTGGGGTGCAGGAAGGTGATCGAGGAGCCCATCGAGCCGGTGCGGGGCTGGTCGTAGAGGACGCGGACGCCCTTGCCGCGGATGGCCTCCGAGTCGCCCTGGACGTCATCGGTGCCGAAGGCGATGTGGTGGACCCCCTCGCCGTTCTTGGCCAGCCACTTGCCCACCGCGGAGTCCTCGCGGGTGGGCTCCAGGAGCTGGAGGTAGGAGGCGCCGCCGTCGGACGTCTCGTTGATCTTCAGCATGGCCTCGCGGACACCCTGCTCCTCGTTGACCTCGGAGTGGAACACCTCGAAGCCGTACGTGGCACGGTAGAACTCGACGGTTTTGTCCAGGTCGAAGCAGGCGATCCCGATGTGGTCGATTCTTGTCAGCATGGTGACAGTGCACCGCCGAAGGGGGTGGTCACGCAACGTGCGCGCGATCACACCGGCAGCCCGGTGACCGCTGCGGTACCGCCCAGTACATTCACGTAAACCCTCGTTCACTCCTCATCCAAGGGGCTGTGCCTCATGTCCGGATCGAACAACACCACTTCTGTGATCGTCGCCGGGGCCCGCACGCCCATGGGGCGGCTGCTCGGCTCGCTCAAGTCCTTCTCGGGTGCCGACCTCGGCGGCTTCGCCATCAAGTCCGCGCTGGACCGGGCCGGCATCTCCGGCGACCAGGTGCAGTACGTGATCATGGGCCAGGTGCTGCAGGCCGGCGCGGGCCAGATCCCCGCCCGCCAGGCGGCGGTCAAGGCCGGCATCCCGATGAACGTCCCCGCCCTCACCATCAACAAGGTGTGCCTCTCGGGCCTCGACGCGATCGCGCTGGCCGACCAGCTGATCCGCGCCGGTGAGTTCGACATCGTGGTCGCGGGCGGTCAGGAGTCCATGACCAACGCCCCGCACCTGCTGCCCAAGTCCCGTGAGGGCTTCAAGTACGGCGCCATCGAGATGCTCGACGCGATGGCCTACGACGGCCTCACCGACGCCTTCGAGAACATCGCGATGGGCGAGTCGACGGAGAAGCACAACACCCGCCTCGGCATCGAGCGCGCCCCGCAGGACGAGTTCGCCGCCGCCTCGCACCAGCGGGCCGCGGCCGCGCAGAAGAACGGCGTCTTCGAGGCCGAGATCGTCCCCGTGGAGATCCCGCAGCGCAAGGGCGACCCGGTGATCTTCTCGGCGGACGAGGGCATCCGCCCCGAGACCACCGTGGAGTCCCTCGGCAAGCTGCGTCCGGCCTTCGCCAAGGACGGCACGATCACCGCCGGCACCTCCTCCCAGATCAGCGACGGCGCGGCCGCCGTGGTCGTGATGAGCAAGGCGAAGGCCGAGGAGCTCGGCCTGGAGTGGATCGCCGAGATCGGCGCCCACGGCAACGTGGCCGGTCCCGACAACTCTCTCCAGTCGCAGCCGTCCAACGCGATCCTGCACGCCCTGAAGAAGGAGGGCCTGGAGGTCTCCGACCTGGACCTCATCGAGATCAACGAGGCCTTCGCCGCGGTCGCCGTGCAGTCAATGAAGGACCTCGGCGTGACCCCGGAAAAGGTGAACGTCAACGGTGGCGCCATCGCCCTGGGCCACCCGATCGGCATGTCCGGTGCCCGTGTGGTGCTGCACCTGGCGCTGGAGCTGAAGCGCCGCGGCGGCGGGACCGGCGCGGCCGCGCTGTGCGGTGGCGGTGGCCAGGGCGACGCCCTGATCCTCCGCGTCGCCAAGTAGGCACCGCCGGGGGGGGGGGGGGGGGGGGGGGGGGGAGGGGGGGGTGGGGGGGGGGGGACACTCTGCCCGCCGGGAAAAAAAGAGAGAGAA